>JANXSH010001297.1 GCA_025356615.1 Planctomycetia bacterium
CGTTGCTCGACCCACCCTACTCGTCCTGAACCCTACAGTTAATTGTGAAACGGGCCACTTAGTTCTACGGTAACTGATAGTCAGAGACCGCCCTCTCAGGCGACCCCTGGCTATCAGTTACCGTAGAATTACCCAAGTACGGTCCTATCAATGACGAAAGGCAGGCATTTCTGCCTGCCCTTCGTTGGAGGGGGGATCACTTATGAGATCAATAGTAGGGGATGGCTCGTTCGCGGGCCTCGCCGGTGGCACCGAAGAACCAGTTGAGGCGGAAGCCGAGCTGGTAGTCCCCGAAGCTGTTGCTCTTGTTCCGCAGCGGGAGCGTGACGCCGGTAGACAGATGGAGGTTGTCCTGGATCTGGGCGACGAAGCCGGCCGTCATGCTCGTCTCGTCGAAGCCGCCCTGGATATCGGAAACGGCCATATTCCCCGATCGGGCAGAGTCCGGGGACGACAGGGTGCTGTTGAAGTGCAACTCGGTGAACGGGGCGAAGCCGCGTAGGATCCCCTTGTTCGTCGCCGGGTGCAAAAGCCAGAAGCCGAGTTGCGCGTCCACCTGGAGGCCGTAGGGGTCGTAGAGCTTGCCGATCTGGGCCAGCCCCGATCCCGTGTTGAGCTTGACCGGGTTGCCGGTCGTGTCGATGCCGACGCCCGCCCACGCCTGGCCGAAGACGCGGTCGGTCGGCGTGAAACCGATGGCGACGTAGGGCGTGCAGATGAGGGCATCGTTGATGACCTTGAGCACGTCGACGTTGCCGGCCCGGATGCGCACGTCGCTCGCCGTCGGGAGGCTGACGCCGACGCCCGTCGTCAGGGAGTATATTTCACCCCCGGCCAGGAGCATCTTGAAGTTCAAGGCGATGTTGCCTAGCTCGGCGTGAGAGCTTTCGCTCGACGTGCCGTCGGTGGTGCCATTCACCGTCGAGGCGAACGGCACCCTCATCTCGACCGAGGTGACGCCATCGAAAAGGGTCTTCTCGAAGCCGAAGCAGAAGCGGTTGAAGTCCATTCCCCCCCGGACGATCGGCGCACTCGACACGAAGTCGTAGTTGGCGATCAGGCGATCACGGGGAATGGGGCTGTTGTCGGTAGCGACCTTGGTCCGGCCGACGATGCCGCCGCCCGACGGATTCGGCAAGAAGAGCGTGTAGACCGGAATGATACTCGTCGAGCCGGCCGTGCCTGCGGCTCCGCCCGTCCCCGTGGTGGCGGTCGTCGTGGTGTCGTACACGAGTTGGACGTTGTAAAGGATCGACCCTCCACCCGGTACCGTCGAGACGGCCTGGCTCGCGGGGTTGAAGGCGATCGTGAGGCCCAACCCGCTCCGGATCGCCGCCGTGACGATCGCGTTCTCGGTGAGCGGGAGGGTGGCCGGGAGTGCCGCGCTGACGGGAGTCGTGGTCGTGAACTGCTGTTGGAACGGTGCCGTGGATATGGATGCCCCGAGGTAAGTCGGATTGGTGACGAACGGCGTAAGGGTCGTCGAGCCTACGGCGGCCGTGTAGATGCCGCGTGCCCCCCCGTCGAGGATGAACGCATTCAATTGCGTTCCGGTAGTGGTAGTGCCCGTCGAGCCTGCCGTTCCCGCCGTGCCGGGTGAGGTCACGGCGATGCTGAAGGGCGAGAACCCGATCGACCGCGTCCCGGTCAGGTCGCCGAACATATTCGGCGTCAGCATGGCACGCCGGGACGCGCTGCCGTACCACGAGAACCAGACCTGGTCGTTGACGAGGACGGGCGACGAGGGACGGTAGGGCCGGGCCGGCGTCGGGCCGGGCGACGCGAACGAGTTCATGCCCTCCGGCACCAGGACCGTCTCCGGGACACCCGCGACAGAGGGGTCGGTTTGCCCCTGTACCGCCTGGATCGGCGGTGCAGCGACGGGGACGCCCGTAACCTGGGCGTCCCCTCGGCCAACAAGACTCAGCGCGAGGGCCGTCCCCATGACCCAACGACGCCCGGCGAATCGTTTCTGGAAAGCATCCACGGATCGACTCCTCCCTCACACACCAGGCCCTGGACTCGGCCCGATGGATCCTTCCGGGAGTTTCACGTTTACCCCCGCAATCCCTCTCCACAAAAAAGATCGTCGGAATTCGGGCTAGACGTGACGAGATCCTAGGATGAGACCTATAACGGGAGAAGCGACTTTGCAGACTGTAACGGTTGGGGGGAGTCCGGGCGACGAATGGGCTAGAACAGGGAAGAATGGGCAAGCTGGATCGGCGGATTCGCCTACCTCCATGAAACACGCCAGCCTATGAATTCGGGTGATAGGGATTGCACAGATATCAGATGGGGTCGGGCAGGTCGAAACGAGGGAACGATGGTGAAGATACTCCTGATCGTGGCCGGGGTGAGTGT
>JANXSH010001311.1 GCA_025356615.1 Planctomycetia bacterium
CTTTTCATGCCTCCGACTTCCCCCTCACCCCCGACCCCTCTCCCCCGAGTACAGGGGAGAGGGGAGTACAATTTCTGCCGATAGTCGTCGCATCGCCCTCACGGAGCGCCGACCTCGAGAAACGGTCGGAGCTTCTCGAGCGTCTTCGCGCCGACGCCCTTGACCCGGCGAAGGTCATCGACCGAACGAAACGGGCGTTCGCGCCGGGCGTCGAGGATGCGGGTGGTGAGCGCCGGGCCTATCCCTGGGAGGGTGCGCAGTTGCTCCGCCGAGGCGCGGTTGAGGTCGATCTTCGACGCAGGCGTTCCCTTGCGCACGGTAGCCGGCCCCTGGATCTCGGGCGTATCCGGGCGCGCGCCGCGCACGATGCGAGGCGGGTTGACGCGCAGATGTGCCTGGAGGCGAGTCAGCATCACGGGGCCGACACCAGAGACGTGGCGGAGTTCTTCGAGCGAGGCGTAGGGGCCGTTGGCCTCGCGGAACTTGACGATGCGGTCGGCGAGTTTCTCGCCGATTCCGGGGATGGTTCGCAAGTCGGCACGCTGGGCCTGGTTGAGGTCGATGGGGGAGATCCACTCCTCGCGCGTGACCGGGACGGGCCGCAGGCTCCAGCGCGACATGCCGTAGCCGCGCCAGGCGAGGAGGATGAGCGCCACCAGCGCGAGCAGCCCCGTCAGCCGGCGAGCGGCCGGGGGCCAGATTTCGCCGCCGTCCTTGGGAGGAGTCGACGGCACGACGCGGACGTGTGGCTCCTGGTCAGGCATGGCCGGCATCCGGGTGGTCGGAAGGATGAACCGGCTGCTATCCTATTCGCGCGGCAAGGTCAGGACCACATAGCGCGAGTAGCGACCCAGTCCCGGCCATCGCCCCAGGAGCCACTCGTCCCAGGGACGGGCCACTCTGCCCAGGAGCCGACCTCCGGGCAGTCGTCGGCACATGCCGAGGAGTTGGTGCCCCTCCCGCGTCATGCGCGGGAATCGCTTTCTTAGCGTTTCCAGTTGCGCGAAGCGCAACGGCTTCTCGTCGCGCGTCCGGGCTTTGCCGGGGTAAGGCAGGCGCTGTCGCGCCCACTCCAGGAGCCTGTTATCGCCCAGCGGCTCGCAGAACACGGCGATGCCCCCAGGGCGGAGGAGCCGAACCAACTCGTCGGCGGCACGGTCGAGGTCGAGGTGGTGCAGGATCGCGTTGCCCCACACACGATCGAACGCGCCATCGGGGAACGGCAGGCGCTCGCCATCGGCCTGCGCCAGGCGGAGCGCGACGCCGTTCGCCTCGGCCCGCCGCCCCGCCTCCACGAGGTAGCGCCCCGAGAGATCGACCGCCGTCACGCGCGCCCCGCGTCGCGCCAGGACGACCGACGCCATCGCGTGGCCGCAACCCAGTTCGAGGACATCGAGGCCGGCGACCCCGCCCAGCCGCGCGATGCCGGGCCGGATCCACGTCTCGTGGTCGAGGTAATCGTCCTCATCGAAACGGAGCGATTCCGGCGCGCGGAATCGATCGGCCCGGCCGTCGGCCTGCTGGTCGTGGAAGAGGCGTTCCTCGAGGAGACGCTCCGTCGCGTGCATGGGAGTCCTTTCCAGGGTGAGCGGATGGGAGGCGTTCTCTTCTTCTACCCGCGCCGGTCGAGTTCCGCGAACACCTGTCCGACGGGGATCGTGAAGCCCGGCAGTACCGTCCCGCCGTCGAGGACATCCGCCGTCGTCAACGTCGTCCTGCTCGTCAGTGACGTAGGCACCCGGATGGTCCGGCGGGTCGATCTCCAGACGAGTTCGACCCCCGACCCGAACTAGTCTCGTCGCTTCAGGGTCATCTCTCCGGGGGTTGCTGCGGCTGAGCACCTCGACCGCGAAATTCGACGGGATCACTCGAACAGCCGAGCGACGGGAACGGTGAAGCCAGGCAACTCCGGCTCGCAGGTGAGGTCATCGTCGATGGTGTACAGTCGAAGCCGGCCCTTCGGACGATAGACCGTGACGGTCTGATCGGCAACGTCTAGGAGCCAGACGACGGGCACCTTCGCCCGACGGTAGACCGCGAGCTTCTCGTCGATCAGTTCGAGCGTATCGCTGGGCGAAAGGATCTCGACCACGAGCGTCGGCACGCCGTCGATCAGCGTCGTCGCGTCGGTTTGCCGGTCGAGGACTTCACGAGCGATGTAGCCGACATCGATTCCGACCGTGACATCTGGATCGTGGGAGAGT
Source organism: Planctomycetia bacterium (assembly GCA_025356615.1). Classification (GTDB taxonomy): domain Bacteria; phylum Planctomycetota; class Planctomycetia; order Gemmatales; family Gemmataceae; genus JANXSH01. The sequence goes on from JANXSH010001311.1 coordinate 2,205, forward strand.
CGCACCCCCGCCTCACCGCCCAGGATCTGACCGCGAGGGGCGGGTTGCAGTCGGAGCCAGTTCTTGAGTTCCGTGCCGACGGTAATCATTATCTGGCTGTGAAACCGGTTGCGCACGGTCATGGGCGACTCCCTCAGTTCGCCATCGATGAGCCACCGGCGGACGCCATCCTCGGGGAGGGCGAGCAACTCCTCGGTCGTCATCGGGGTTACAACACTTGCCATGATTCGACTCCTCGACGAAGATACCTCTGCTTATTCTATCATGGTTCGCCGTTCGATATTACTCTCGATTCGCTTCGGGGCAGGACATCACTCCCTTCCAGGGTGAGCGGATGGGAGGCGTTCTCTTCTTCTACCCGCGCCGGTCGAGTTCCGCGAACACCTGTCCGACGGGGATCGTGAAGCCCGGCAGTACCGTCCCGCCGTCGAGGACATCCGCCGTCGTCAACGTCGTCGGATTGGTCGGGGAAGTATACACGCTTATGGTCCGGTCCATCGGGTCGATCTCC
>JANXSH010001340.1 GCA_025356615.1 Planctomycetia bacterium
AAGCGTTTGTTCAGTAAGCGTGGATCGACGCAAACTGCTTCGCTGAGGGCACGTTTTTCAAAGACTTGGCAAGGAGACTATATCGTTCCTCCTTTGCCGGCTTGGGTTTGCGCCGATAAAATAACTCCTAAACCCTAGTCAGAGACGACCCGTGGTTCATTCCGTGAGTTAGGTCATCCGGTCCACCCAGTTCACTCCTCGATCCGCATCGAGGTCGCGATCGCGTGGAGTGCGGCCTCGTAATCCGGGTCGTCCACGTCGCTGAACTGGCACAGCAAGAGTACCGTCCCGGCGGGGCCGAAGAAGCACCGCGTCCACGCCTGATTCGCGATGTCGAGGCTGAAGAACGCGATGTCGTGGCCGATGGCCATCTCGCCTGCGATCGCCTCGATCGCCGAGGTCGCCTCCAGGTCGGGGTAGACCGACTTCAGCGAGGCGAGGGCCGCCTCGACGACCTCCACCGCCTCGGGCATGCCGCGATCGAGGCGGACCACCGCGAAGGCCGCGCCGTTGCTCTGGAGCGTGACCGTCCAGCCGTCCTCGCCCTCTTCGCGTTCGACCTTCCAGTGTGCCGGGTAGTCGAATGCGATCCCGTCATCCGCGAACGTCTTCAGCATGGCCCCGTCCTCAGTCTCCCCGTCGAATCACCTCCAGGGATTGTACTCGAATCACCTCCTCCGTCTCCGTCGTCGCCACGAGGCGCAAGTGGAGTCGTCCCCTGGGCAACTCTTTGGGCAGGTCCAGGGAGAGCGTGAACGTCGTCCCCTCCGAGACGACTCTTTCCCCGACCACCTCGAACCGATTCGCCCTGCGATAGTTGGCGAGCAACGCCTTGTCCTTGTCTCGACCCGCCTTCATCGGCACCGTTTCGAGGTCGAGCGGGCCGGACGCGGGGCTACGCATGAGGGAGACTCGCACCGTGGCCCCGCGCATGCGATCGGGGAGCGTGCCGCGCACGCGGATCGAGGTTCCCGGCGCGATGCGCTTCACGCGGTCGAGCGTGATGTCGTCGGCGACCTGGGGCAATCGCAACGCGGGGTCGCCGAGTAGCGTGAACATTTCGAGGTGTTCCTGGCGCTGTGTCGCCTGCGGGATGCGCGGGTCGCCGTCCACCTGATCGAGGACGCGATAACTAAGGAAATCGATCGAGCCTTTCGAGACGCCCTCGAGCGCGCCGAGCCAGCAGTCGCCGAGTCGATCCGGCAACTTCGACCGGAAGGCACGGGCGAAGAGGCCGTCGCAGGCGAGTTGCACCATCGAGGCGAAGCAGACCCCGTGCGACCCGAGGACGGCGACGGGGCCGCGGGGGTTGCGCACGGCGGCGAGGCCGTAGCCCTCGCCGTCGCGCCCGGAGAGCTGGCACCCGTTGCACCCGAAGGTGATGAAGACGCTGCCGCCGTGGTCGATCCGCATCTCGCCCCAGTCGGCGCGGTCGAGGAACGCGGTCGTCGGCCCGCCGTAGAGACCGCCCGCGTCACTGTGGCCGAGGTAGAGGATGAACGCCTGCCCGTCGCGAAGCATCTCCAGCGAGCGGGATCGCAACTCCTTGCCCGGCAAGCAGAACCGCGAGCCGTCCGCCGTGTAGACCGCACGGCCCACCCAGGTGGGGTGCATGCGGTCGAATCGCGCGAAGGCGACGTTCTCGACGAGGCGATCGACGACCGGGTTGTACGCTGGGACGCCTGCCAACACGGTGACGCGCCGCCGCCAGGCACCCGGCCCGTTGTCGCGCTCGAGTGCGAGGGTCTTGTCCACCATCGCCTTCACGTCGGCGACGTTCCGCGCCGGGAATCGGCCCACGGCGACCGTCGGGAGGCGCTTCCCTTCCGCGCACCCGAACCCCGCATCGCTGGGCTGGCCGCGCATCCGGCCCGCCGTGCCCAACAGGGCAGGAACGACGCCCCGCCCAGCCCCGGCGACTGCGCCGACGAGCAGGATCGAGCTGCGCCCGGGATGGCTCTTCCAGAGCTTGCGGACGTGGTCGCGTAACGGGATCGCATCGCCGACCGCGAGATCCCGGAACGACAACACGTCGCGCACGGCAACGACGACGACGCGGAGTCCTTGCTCGCGACGATGCTCGATCAGGGGGACGACGGCCTTCTCGTAGTCCGGGGCGACGACGACGATCCATTGCTCGACCGGCGGGGGGGCCGCAGCGCTGGCGTGCGTGTCGAGGATGAGGACGAGGAGCAGGGCAAGGGGGAGGCGCATCGGGTCCGTCCTGGATGAAGGGGGCGATCAAAGATGCCGGAGGAGCGACTATAGAAGGCTACGAAGCGACCCGCAATCCCAAGCTGGTTCGCCACCTATCGAAGTCCTCGAAGACTCTCGGCGTCGAGGGCACCGAGTTTGTCCGGCATCGACCATCGAGTTGGTGTTCGACTACCGTTTCCAAGGCTCCTGTCCCAGGTATCGGGGTGACCAGGCTCCGCGATAGAGGTGGACAAATGTTGGGAGAGGAGCCACAATAACATCACGAAATCTCGATTTCGGCGACGACCGATTCTCTTGACAGGAATGGAATCTCCATGAGTTATGCCGCGTCCCCTTCCGCCTACTCGCCTGCGACCTTGCCTGCCGAGCCGCAACTTCGCCTGTGGCCGGGGCTACTCGCCGTCCTGATCCAGTGGCTCATCATCAAGGTTCCGGGCTTCGCCGACCTCGATGGATTCTTCCAATTCATGGGTAAGCTCTACGGACCAATGATCGGGGCGCTGGGCGTCCTCGTCTGGTGGCTGTTCGCCAGCCGGGCGCGCTGGGCCGATCGACTGCTGATGCCGGTCCTCTGCGCGGCCTTCGGCGGGGCGACGTACTTCCTCGTCCACCCGACGTTCCAAAAAATGCCCTTCATCATGTACGGTCTGCCCGCCGTCACTACGGCATGGGTCGTCTGGCTGACCGTCGCTGCTGGCATGTCCTGGTCGATTCGCCGAGCCGGTCTGGTACTGATGTTCCTACTCGCCTGGGGTGCATGCACCGCAGGGCGGTTCGACGGAGTGGACGGCGGCTTCAATGCGGAAATCAACTTTCGCTGGACCCCGACCGCCGAGCAACTCTTCCTCGCCGAGCGTTCGTCACGACAGGAGGACGCCCCCGAGGGAAAGGCGATCGAGAAGGTGCCGCAGACCGGCGATTGGCCCGGCTTCCGTGGCACGGACCGACTGGCGCGCCTGACCGGCTTCCGTATCGACACCGACTGGTCCACCCCGCCGCGCGAATTGTGGCGGCACCGCGTCGGGCCGGGATGGTCCTCGTTCGCCGTCGTCGGCGACCGGCTCTTCACCCAGGAGCAGCACGGCAAGGACGAAGTCGTCGTCTGCTACCACACGAACACCGGCAAGCAGCGTTGGGTCTACGCCAACAAAGGCACACGCTTCGAGGAAGATGTCGCCGGTGCCGGGCCACGCGCGACGCCGACCTATCACGATGGCAAACTCTACGCGCTCGGCGCGAAGGGCACACTCGATTGCCTCGACGCGGCCACGGGGAAGCCGATCTGGACCGCCGACATCGTGGCGGACTCGAAGGCCAAGGAGCCGACGTGGGCCTTCTCCGCCTCGCCACTCGTGGCCAACGGCCTCGTGACGGTCTTCGCGGGTGGCCCCGATGGCAAGTCGGTCCTCGCCTACGACGCCAACACCGGCAAACTCGCCTGGGCATCGGGTGACGGCATCAACAGCTATAGTTCGACGCAACTCGTCCGACTCGGCGGGGTCGAACAGCTCGTCGTCCCCAGCGGCGAAGAACTCACCTCCCTCGACCCGACGACGGGCAAGGTTCTCTGGAAGCACGAATGGGCGATGGACAAGGGCATGGCCCGGTGCGTCCAGACTCCCGTCATCGACGACACGGACCTCTTGCTCGGCACGCCCTTCAACAAGGGGACGCGCCGCCTGAAGGTCACGAAGAAGGGCGACAACTGGATGGCGGAGGAGGTTTGGACGACGCTGAAGATCAGCCCGTATTTCAACGACCTCGTCATCCACGAGGGCCACCTCTACGGCTTCGACAGCACGTTCTTCACCTGCATCAGCCTGGAAGACGGGTCGAGCCGATGGCGCGTGCGCGGCTACGGCAGCGGGCAGGTTTTGCTCCTCGCGGACCAGGGGTTGCTCCTCATCCTGTCCGAAAAAGGCGAGGTCGCCCTCCTGAAGGCGGACCCGGCCGCGCACACGGTCCTCGGCAAGTTCCCCGCGTTGAAGGGGAAGACGTGGAACCATCCCGTCATCGCCGGAGGGAAACTGTTCGTCCGCAACGGCGAGGAGATGGCGTGCTTCGAGATGCGCGCCGAGAAGTAGACGCGGAGCGATCAACCGAGGGAATGCCCCGCCGTCGAGGTGGGGAGGCTTCACGTTGGTTGTCTATTCAGAGGGAACTGCCTCCCCAGGGTTCCGCCTGGAGCGCGACGCATCTGCGCGTGTAGATAACCAACGTGTAGATTGGACCCCGGAAACGGGACCACTCGATAAGCAATCGAGTGATCCAAGAAAGGGGGACGAGATGGGACGACAGCGGAAGAACTACTCGGCGGCGTTCGAGGCCCAGGTCGCGCTGGCCGCGATCCGGGGCGACTGCACCGCCCACGAACTGGCGGCCAAGCACGGCCTGCACCCGACCCTCATCAGCAACTGGAAGACCGCCCTGCTCGGCGGGGCCGAATCCTTCTTCACCAGCGGCGGCAAGCCCGCCGCCGACGAACGGCCCGACCCCGCCGAACTCTTCGAGCAGATCGGCAGGCTGAAGATGGAACTGGAGTGGCTGAAAAAAAAACTCCCTGACGGCTGATGTCGCGCGCGCCCTGATCGACGAGACGCACCCCAGCCTCAGCGTGCGTCGCCAGTGCGAGCTGCTCGGCCTGAGTCGCTCGAGTCTCTACTACGAGGCCATCCCCGAGTCACCGGAGGACCTGCGTCTGATGAACCTGATCGACAGACGATACACCGACCGCCCTTTCTACGGCTCCAGGCGCGTGGCCGCCTGGCTAAACCTGGACATGGGGGAGCGGGTCAACCGCAAGAGGGTGCAACGGCTGATGCGTCTGATGGCCTGGAGGCGATCCACCCCAAGCCCCGGCTGTCGGCGGG
>JANXSH010001095.1 GCA_025356615.1 Planctomycetia bacterium
CGTCGCAGGTTTCAGCGTCAACCTCCCGCCGCGCGAGACTTCTCTCGAGCGCATCCCGATCGAGGAACTCGAGGCCGTCCTCGGCAAAGACACGGTCATTCAGCCCGGCCAGGCGGCGAGCCTCGGCGATGTCCTCCGCCTTACTCGTCCTTCGCCGATCGAACTGCTCCCCGCGATGATGATCGCGCTGCTCGTCTTCCTCACGGTCGAGAGCCTGCTGGCGAATCGCTTCTACAAGCGCCCCGCCGCCCAGGAACTCACCATCCGCCAGATCACGGCACCCATGACCGCGAAGGGGAGCCTGTGAACCTCATCCTCGATCCCGTCTACCCCTGGTCGTACCTGTGGGAAGTGCTGAGTCGCGTCCAACCCGCAATGCGCCTCGTGGCCCTGCTCGCCGCGCTCGCGGGGCTGGTCGTGCCCGTGCTGTGGCTGGCGAAGGCGGGTCGCCGGTCGCTTTACGTCATCGCGAGCATCGCCGGGGCGTCGCTCGTCCTGGTCGGACGCCACGCATGGCCGATCGTCTACGCCTCCTCGTTCTGGCTCGCGGTCGGCAGCATGATCGCGCTGGCGCTATTACTCCTCGCCCCCGCCCTGCTCGCGGGCCTGAGTGTCGGGACGTACATCGGCGCGCCCGACGTGAGTCGGCGGCGATTGGCGACGGTCGTTTCCCTCCGGCTACTGGCGTTCCTGCTCGCGCTGTTCGCGATCGCCCGCCCAGCGCTGGCGTGGATCGATCGCGAACAGGTGCGGAGCCAGTTGCTCATCCTCGGCGATGGCTCGCGGAGCATGACCATAAGCGACGCGACGGGCAACGCCTCGCGTTGGGACGCGATCCAGCGCGCCATCAAGGCGAGCGAGCCGGCGCTCGAGCGTCTGCGCGACGAACTGGGCGTCGATGTCCGCCTCTTCACCTTCGGCGACGACCTCGCCGAGTGGGATCCCGAGCAGCCCGGCGACGCCGACGGCAAGCGCACCGAGATCGGTCGGAGTTTGCGCGACCTGTTCGAGCGCCGTGACGCCCGGCTGACCCTGCGCGCGGCGCTGCTCCTGAGCGACGGCGGCGACAACGGCTCCGTCCCCGCGCTGGGGGAGGCGTCGCGCTACCGTGGCCTCGGCTCGGCGCTGCACACCTTCGTCGTCGGCAACCCGGCGACGACGCTCAAGCAGAACGACATCGCCATCACCGGCATCGTTACCTCGCCGACGCCGTTCATCCCGCTCAAGGGCAAGATGACCGTCAAGGTGACGATCGACGCGCGCGGCTTCGAGAACACGAAACGCGCCGTCGCCCTCTCGATCGAACAGCCCGACGAGGCGGGCAAGCTGGTCTACCGCGAGCTGGTCCGCCAGAACGTCTCGTTGCCCCTGACGACCGGCAACGAGGTGACGTTCGTCGCGGACGCCCCGACCGTCGCCGGGGAGTACAAGATCAAGGTGGAGGTCATGTCGGATGACCCGTTCCCGCTGAACAACTCGATCGAGACGTTCGTCACCGTCTCCAAGGAGGGCACGTCGGTCCTTCTCGTCGAGTACCTCCGGCTGGGCGAGCCGCAGGCACTCGTTGCCGCCCTGGAGGCCGGCACCGGCGTGTCCGTCGAACGCCTCTACGTCACCAGCGACAAGCCGGGCGGGAACAAGTTTACGCTGCTGGACGACCGGCCATTCGATGTCATCATCCTCGGCGACGTGTCGCTGGCGCAGATGAAGGCGATCTCCCCCGACTTCCTGGAGAAGGTGGAAAAACAGGTCGCGCGGGGCGCGGGCCTACTCGTACTCGGCGGCTACCGCAACCTGGGCAACGGCGACTGGAAGGACAGTCCCGAGTTGACGCGGCTCCTGCCCGTGGACCTGACCGCCGGGGGCCAGGTCGAGGAGCCATCGGCCATCACGCCGACTGAGGATGGACTCCTCCGCGCGCCGTACATCCTGCGCCTCGACGACGACCCCGAACTGAAGACCGCCTGGACGAAGCTCGCGAAACTGGAGGGGTTCACGCCGCTGACGCTCCTCCCGGAGGCGCGGCGCGGCCTCGACCAGGTTCTCGCGCGGGGCCAGGACGACAAGAAGTCTCCCATCATGGTGATGCGCACCTACGCCGGGGCCAAGGCCGACAAGGACGCGAAGGGCAAGCCCAGCCGGATCCTCGTCTTCGGCGGCGACACGACGTTCCGTTGGGTGCGCGACCCCAAGACGCGGCTGATGCACGGGCGATTCTGGCGGCAGATGATTACCTGGGCCGCGAACCAGGAAGACGCACAGGGCAACGTCTGGGTGCGGCCCGACGCGACCTCCCGCCGGGTGCCCGTCGGGGCGGACCTCGGCTTCGCGGTCGGCATGCGCGGCAAGGGCGGGACGGAGATCCGCGACGGCAAGTTCAACGCCGAAGTGACCGCGCCCGACGGCTCGAAATCGACCGTCCCGCTCGAGCGGAGTACGAGCGAGACGCGCGGACTCCACAAGGAGACGAGGAAGCCGGGCACCTACACGATTACCGTCAACGGCGAGGGCAAAGACCCGTCGGGGGACGCCATCTCCGGCCAGGCGACCGCGCGCGTGATCGTCTACGACGAGGATGTCGAGATGACCCGGCCCGGTGCCGATCCGGAGTTCATGCGCAAGCTCGCGACCGCAGGCGGCGGCGAAGCGCTCACGATCGAGCAGCTCCCCGAGTTCCTGAACCGCCTCGCCGAGCGACCCCTGGACCTCGGCAAGCAGAAGATGGACCTCCGCCCCGACTGGCGCTCGACGGCGCGATCGGGGTTCCTCGTCGCGTTCTTCGTGGCGTTCGTCGCCGTCGTCGGCCTCGAGTGGGCGCTGCGGCGGTGGTGGGGGATGGTGTGACGCTCCTTCGTCGCTAGTTTTCAGTTTTCAGTTTTCAGTTTTCAGTTGGGAAGGTGATCGGCTCGGGGAGGTTTACGCGCTCCGCTTTTACGTCGCGGCTGAACTTGTTGACCACCACGCCGCCGACAGGAACTCCTCGGGGACTTCGCCCTCCCCTGGGTCGATGCCCAGTCGCTCCATCTCCTCGAACCATCGGTCTCGAAGTGACGCAGGAAATTGAGTGCCACACCACGGGCAGAACCGGATGATAATGTAAGACGACCCGCCATCGTGGACGATCAACCCATATTCACGAAACCTCGGCGAGTATTGGATCAAACAATCGGGGCAGTCTGCCCGGTCGGGGTGCTGATCGCACACCTGCTCGGCATCCCGACGCATGTCTTCGCAGCAGTGTGTCATTTGTTAGCTTTCGCTCCTTCGTCGCGTTTTCAGTTTGCTGTTTTCAGTGGATTCCCTACGCCCCGACTCGCGGCCAGATCACGGATGCCCGACCCGAACACCCCGACAGCCATCGCGGTCATGAGCCAACTGACGACGCCATGATATACGCACACGAAATCCGACGGCTCTCGCGACCAGAGAACGAGTTCGGGGACGAGGTTCGCGAGGAAGGCACCGTAGAGGATCGCCATGAGGGTGTGCATGATTCGCTCGCCGGGGGGCAGGGGCCGGGAGTGGTCCTCCTCGATGAAGTCCCAGAGCGTGATGACGATCTCGAAGAGCAGGACGGCGACGAGCAGCCAGACGAGCAAGCCGTGGTACTCGACCCAGGCGAGGGAGCCGAAGACAATGGTGTAGGCGAAATCCCGCGAGGCGTGGAGGCGCAACTCCGTCCGCGCGGTGGGCCGCGTCGGAAGGCGCTGCCACCATTCGTGGTAGAACAGGGTGTCGAAGGCCCCCAACACGCCTTGCGCCATCAACAGGCCGAGTGCTACGTCCATTGCGGGATGACCTCCCCTCGGTACTCCAGAAGCCACCCGACGAGGGGTGACCTCATCCGAACGACGACATTCCAGCCTTCCGCGTGCGGGACGACCTCGGCCTCGATAGCGGGGCCAAGCCCTTTCGGGAGGGGAACGCCCAGGAGCCACACGGACCGGCTCCGAAACGTCATCCCGCCCTCCACGACTCCGAGGACGATCCCGAAGCGAATCGGCCCGCCGCGCTCCATGAGTAGATCGTCTTTCGCGGTCTGAATGGTGACGAGGGGCCGGCCCGCGAACGACCGGACCCAGCGCTCGCTTGTCCCGTTCGGCGTCACTTCCAGGTACACCTCGATCGCATCCCCCGCAGCGGGGAGGCCCATCGACCGGACGAGCAGCCTACGGAACCAACCGCCGTGATGGATCACCCGAAACAGGCCGACGCCGGTTATCTTCTCCTGGGAAGAATGGAACCGCCGCAACACGGGGTGGAGGTCGGCGAACTTCGCCCCGAGAACACGCTGATAGAGGGTTTCCAAGGGCGGACATCCTCGGGTAATGTAGTGGAACAGACGGGTAAACGGTTATGACCTCGTCGAAGAAGATCACGAGAGCCGCCGTGCGTCGCCCTTTCGGCGGCCCGCTGCTGCCGGGAAATCTCGGCCCGCTGATCGCCTCGGTCGGTAAAGTAGCAAGGAGGTCGGAATCCCGACCTCCGATCGCGGCCAGTCGTGTCGGCTCGACTTGCGGGGTATCGGCGCGGGAGCGCCGAGCAAATACGACAGCCCGGCCACGAAGCAGGTGCCCGCTAGCAGTACCATCATCGGAACATGCGGCGATCTCCTACGCGGATGGCAACATCGCCTCACTCCTCGATGGCATACAGCATCGACCCGCCGTTGACGTAGAGGACGCCGTTCGCGGCCACGGGCGGAACCTTGACCGAGTGGCCGATGGTCACTTTCTTCGGCGCGGCATAAGTGCTGCCCGCCGGGAAGAGGTAGAGGTCTCCCCCATCGGTCCCGATGTAGACCTTGCCATCGACGTAATAGGGGGAACACCAGGTACTCTCCAGGAAATCGTGTTCCCAGACCTTCTTCCCGGTCCTCGCATCGACCGCGTACAGGTAGCCGGCAATCTCGGCGGCGTAGACGACGCCGTCATGGATCGCGACGGTGCTCATCGTCCGGCCGAAGACCCACACGCGGTCGTCGTCGTTCTTCGGCTTGGGGACGACCATGCCGCCGTAGTGCCAGACGAGGCCGGAGTCGGCGTTGGCCTTGGACTTGGGGTCGAAATCGTCCCCGATTGGCGACAGATCCTTGTCCTTCCCTTTGGGCTTCTTCGTGATGTCGATGCACCAGAGGTGGCCGACGCCTGGCCCGTCGTCCGGCTCCTGGCCGACGGCGACGTAGCAGCGGTTCTCGTAGACGACCGGAGTGGCGAGGATGAAAGACTTCTCGCCGCCGCCGCCCGGCTTGTACGGTGTGGCTTTTTTGGGGTTGCAGTCGAACTTCCAGAGCAGGGTGCCGTCTTTGTGATCGAGGCCGTAGAGCCAGCCGTCGCCGCCCGCGTAGATGATCTGCGTCTTGCCGGCGACCGTCGCGGCGCAAGGGCTGGACCATTGGCCGCGCATGACGTTGGCACCGGGGAGGGCGTTCTTCCAGACGAGTTTGCCGGTCTTCTTGTCCAGCGCGACGAGGGAGGGAGCCTTGGGCTTCGGCAGCTTGCCGGTCCCGGCCTCGACGCCGTTGCAGGTCATGGCATAGACGAAATCGCCTACGACAAGGGGAGAGGTCATGACGAGTTGGCAGACGAAGATGTCGAGTTCCTTTATCATGTCGAACGTCCAGACGACCTTGCCCGACGTGGTGGAGCAGACGAACTCGGCGCGGTTGTTGACGTACCACAGGCGGTCGCCCTCCACGCACGGCGTCGAGGCGAGTCCCTCGTACTGGACATTCTGAGACTCGTCGAGTCTCTCGTAAGCGTGCTGCCAGAGGAACTTGCCATCCGCCTCCGCGAAGCACATCAACACGCCGAGGTCGTCCTTCACGCCGGGGTCGCGCGGCTTTTCGTTATTGGTGCCGATGAAGACCTTGCCATCGGCGATGACCGGCCCTCCCCAAGCCTTGCCACCCAGGGCGACGGCCCACTTGACATTCCTCTCCCTCCCCTTGGGTCGAACGGCGAAGTCGGAGGCGATGCCCTTCTCGACGAGGTTGGCCAGATTCCGCCCGATCGTCCCGCCCCACATCGGCCAGGATGGGGCCGCCTTCTTCCTGGGCACGGGTGCGGGTGCCGCTCGCGGCCACGACGGCAAAGATAGGGCCATCAGCAGGAGGGAACTGGCGGCGGTGACCCACAGCCCGTGTCGCGAAGAGTAGTTCATGAGCGTTACCCGATCGGGTGAAACTCGAGTCAGATGTTCAGAGGCAGCATATCAAGTCCCACGGGGACCGAACAGCGAATTCGCGGCCGATCGCCGGTCGGCGCTCACCCCGGCCCTCGCGTCGCCGCGCGCTGCCGGGCCGTCTCCTCGACGCGACTCAGCACCGGGGGCCACACGAACAGCAGCACGACCAGCCACAGCACGAACGCCTGGAGCAGCGCGTGCCGCCACTGGAAGCCCAGGATCGGCCAGAAGGCCGCGAAGCACGCCCCGAAGAAGGCGAGGTTGAGCAGTAGGTTGCCGAGGAACCGCCCCGGTCGGCTGATCGTCAGCTGCCCGAGCGAATTCTCGAGCATGACCCGGCCTTTCTCGTCGATGTAGCGCAACTCCTCCTTCGACTCCCTCCCGAAGCGGGTCGAAGTCTGTTGCGCGAAGTTGCCTTTCGCATCGCGTTCTGGCTCGAACGTCGATCGTTTGCCGTCCTCGACGACGACGAGCAACGGCGGGCGCGCGGGCAGGGGTCGGCCCTGAGTCTGGCCGTTGAGGTGGTAGTCGTTGCGCTTGCCGGGGCTGGGCTTGTACACGTCCTCGCCCGTCGCGGTCGGGATGCGCAACTCGGGAAACGCCGTACTCTCCTCCCGCGAGCTGAACTCCCACAACGCCCGGTAGCCTCCCGGCGCGTTGTAGTCACACACGAGCCAGACCAGCAAGACGACCGTCAGGGCCGACCCGGCCGCCGGGCCGCGCCAGGTGAGGCCCGGCGTCGCCTCGGTGTAGAGGTACTGTTGCAGGAACAGCGCCCAGCCCGCCAGGACGACGGTCAGGATGACCCACACGATGAGGACCAGCAACACGAGATCGAACACGATTGCCTCCAGGCGGTTAAGGTCTTGGCCTCACGGCTTCGCTGGCTGCTGTGCGAGCAAGTACGCCATCAGGTGGTAGAAGTCCGCCTCGGGGATCTGCTCGGCGACGTTCGCGGGCATCGGCGATAGCGGCGAGGTCGCGCGCTCGGCGACATCCGCCTTCTTGACGCGGACCAGCTTCCCCGTGTTGTCGGCGAGGACGAGGAGCGTCCCCTCTTCGCGAAGGAATAGGCCCTGCACGATCTGGCCCTTTTCGAGCGTCAACGAGGTGAGGCGGAACGCCTGATCGACGTTACGGTTGGGGTCGAGCGTGTCCTCGAGGAGGCGGTCGAGGCCGCGCAGTCCGATGCCGTCGAGTTGCGGCCCGATCTTCTCGCCCTTGCCGGCGATCTGGTGGCAGGAGGCACAGTTCTTGGTGTAGACTTCCGCCCCGCGCTTCGGGTCCACCTTCACCGCGAGGAAGAAGCCTTTGCGTCGATCCGCGAGGAGTTTGCTGAGCTTGGCGTCCGCCGCCGGGAGGCCCGCCGTGAGCTTCTTCAGACGCTCCGCGAGGTTCGGTAGCTTCGCCGCTTCGAGACGAACGACGAGGCCGCGCTCCTGGAGGAGCCGTGCGGACGCCTTTCCAGTCGTGACGGCCTCCAGGAGCACCTCGGCCCCCTCCTTGTTGGAGGCGAGCGCCGCCGCAATGCTGTTCTGGAGCCGGGCCGGGGCCGTGGGCAGGGCCGCGACGAGCTGGTTGCGCGTCGTCGGCTGATTCGCCCGCGCGAGGAACGTCGCCGCCTGTTCGCGGAGTTCGATGGTCTGGGCCGAGTCGCTCAGTACCTTCCCGAGAGTGACCGCGTGCTTGCCCACGTCGAGGTTCCCGAGCGCCGCGAGGGATGCCGTGCGGAGTGGCGCGGAAGTCTTGGGCGAGAGGACCATCTCGACGAGTTTCGTCTGAGATGCCTCCAGCCGGGCCTTCCCGACGAGGTCGATGCCGAGCCGTACCAAATCGGCGTCGGCGGAGATTAGGAGTTTTTCGGTGAGGTCCGAAATCCAGGCCGTCGCGTCTTTCGAGAGGGATGATCCCCGCTCCTGCGTGCCGTCGAGGATCGCTCGCGCCAGGGCCGATTGATGCGCGAGCATCTTCGGGCTGCTCGCCTTGCACCAGGCGACGAGTTTCTCGGCGTCCTCCTTGGATGTATACCTTGCCGCGTAGTGGACGAACTGCGCCTGGCGCTCGGTCGGGTAGGACGCCTCCGCGAGGTGCGACACGACGAAGGCGGCCGACTCCGACGAATGCACGCCGAGCGCCACGTCTGCGATCACGCGAGTGGCTTTTTGCGTGAACGGGGTTCGATCGACCCACTTCCAAGTCGCTGGCGATCGCAGTTGATTCCGCAAGGCGATCCGCGCGGCGTGGATCAAGTGGCTGTCTCCGTCGTCGATGCGCAGACGCATTGCGACGAGGGGCGGAATATTGCTCGTGTCCGGGTGTTGCCCCAGCGCATCGACAGCGGCACGCCTTACATGCGGACTTTCGTCAAGCAACCGAGTATGAACCAGGTCGCGGTCCTCTGCGCTCAGGCTCACTCGTTCGGCGAGGACACGGCAGACATGGACGCGCACGGCCTCGACGCGCGACTTCATCGCCGCTGTCTGTTCCGAGCCGGTGAGCGTATCGAGTCGCCCCAACACCCAGAGGGCGTGCGGATGCAGCCGTCCCCCTGCCTCCGTTGTATCAGCTACCTCGCCCATCTTCTTTCGCACCGCCGCCGCCCCGGACTTGCCCCGCCGGACGAGTTCGTGCGTCGCCGTCATGCGGACGACGATGTTCGGGTGTCCTAGGTCACTAGCAAGTTGATCGGAAGTCGCCGCCGTCCAGTCCTGGCGCGGGGCGGGGGTGCCTTTGTGATCCTTGCCGGTGTAGACAATGCGCCAGATACGACCGCGATGGCGGTCCCTGCCGGGGTGCGTCAGGGGCACCTCGTAGTGGCCGATGATGCGGTTGTAGAAGTCGGCGAAGTAGAGCGCCCCGTCCGGCCCGAGTTTGAGATCGACGGGGCGGAACCACTTGTCCTTGCTCTCGAGCAAGACGCGCTGGGTCGCCTTGGGCGAGGATCCGGTCCACTTCAGGTCGAACTGCACGATCTGATTCGTCATCACGTCGCCGACATAAACGGCCCCCTGATACTTCTTCGGAAAGACATCTGCGGAGTAGTATGCGATGCCCGCGATGGCGGTCGAGCCTTTGTAGTCGGTGATCGTCTCCGGGACGAACCCGAGGCCGTCGTGCGGCTTGCCGAAGCTGGGATAAGAGCCGCCTCGCATCATCTGGTAGATCGGCTGGGTGTGGCAGTCCGACGAGTAGATGTAGCCGAGCGGATCGACCGTGAGGCCGAAGGGGTTGACCTGGCCCCAGGTGAACTGCTCGGCGTGCGAGCCGTCGGGCCGCATCCGGTAGGTGTTACCCGATAGCATTGCGATGGCCTTGCCGTCGCTGCCCTTGACGTTCGACTGGTTCGAGAAGCCGTGGCAGGCGTAGACCCAGCCGTCGAAGCCGAGGAGGAAGGCGTTGGTCATGCCGTGGGTGTCGCGCGTGCCGAACTCGGTGTAGAAACGCTCCCTCTTGTCCGCAACGCCCTTGCCCGTGGTGTCGCGCAGCCGATAGATGTGCGGGATGGAGAAGACGAGCGCGTCGCGCGGCTTC
>JANXSH010001362.1 GCA_025356615.1 Planctomycetia bacterium
GGGGCCCACCACCAGCCTTCGGCGTCATGGTAAGGCGTGAAGCCATTGAAGTGCTGGTGGGCCTCGCTCCGCTCGACCCACCCTACCTCCTCCGTTCAACGGTATTGCGCCTAACCGGAGGTAGTCATCCCGATGCCACCAATACTTCTTGCTATGACTACGCCACCACTGGAAGATTACTTCCTCGCAAGACGAGCAGTCCCGCTCGTCTTGCTGACGCTGTTCTGGTGCTGGGAAACGTGGCGACCCTTTTTCGGCCAGCGAGAGGGTCGGTTACGGCACGCGGGTCGCAACCTCGTCATCGCCGTCTTCAACACGATCCTTCTGGGACTGGTGTTCGGCTCCGTAACGATGCTGGTGGCGGAGTGGACCGAGCAGAATCAGTTCGGCTTGTTGAACCGTCTTGGCTTCGCCGCGCCATTCCGCTTCGTGCTTGCATTGGTGCTTTTGGATGGTTGGATGTACGTCTGGCATCGTGCCAACCACGTCCTCCCCGTCTTGTGGCGGTTCCACCGGATGCACCACAGCGACCGGCACATGGACGTGACGACTGCCACCCGGTTCCACTTGGGGGAGCATATCGGGTCGTCCGTGCTGCGCTTGGGCCTCATCCCTCTCCTTGGGTTCGAGGTCTGGGAGCTCGTGGTGTTCGACACGTTGGTTGTTGCGATGACGCAGTTCCATCATGCCGACATCTCCCTCGGACGCTGGGACCGATGGTTGCGGCTGGTCATCGTGACGCCGCACATGCACAAGGTCCATCATTCCGACCGGCGAGAGGAAACCGACTCCAACTATTCCATCGTGCTGTCCTTATGGGACCGCCTCGCTCGCTCCTTCCGAATGCGGGAAGACCTTGGGAGCATCGTGTTCGGGCTGAAAGAGTTCACGGACCCCAGTCAGCAGACCCTTGCAGGCATGTTGAAGACGCCCTTCATGGACGCACGGGCTGAAACCCAGGAGCATCCTCCCGACGACCCCACTTACGACGAAATACGCCTGGCCGTAAGTGAAGGGAGACGTATCCGTGATGTCTGAAAGAAAAAGGATTGCGGACCGCGCGGGAGAGCGGATAGGCTGAATGGGTATTAGAAGGGTTCCTCCTCTCCGAGGTTTGCTCCGCATGGACCGCCGCCACTTCCTCCAGCCGCAACACCTCGCCGAGGCGGCGGGGCACGTCCTCGGCGCGGCGAGCGAACTCGCGGTGCCGCCGGATGACCCTGGCGAGCGCGCCTTCGTCCGGCTCGGCTGGCGGGCGATGGCGACAGCGTTCGAGATGCTCCTGCCGATGGACACGCCCGACGCCGTCGGGGCGGGGCGCGAGGCGTTCGAGTTCCTCGACACGCTCGAGGACCAGTTGACCGTTTACCGCGATCACAGCGAGGTCTCGCGTCTCAATCGGCAAGCGCCTCTCCAGTCCGTGCGTGTCGAGGCGGGGTTATTTCTGCTCCTCGATCTCGCCCGGCGGGTCCATGCCGAGACCGGCGGAGCCTACGATGTCGCGATCGGGTCGCTCCTCGAGGCGTGGGGCTTCTTCCGCGGGCCGCGCCGGGTTCCGTCGGACGAGGAGAGGCGGGCGGCACTCGCGCGGGGTGGCATGGCCCAGGTGTCCCTCGATCCCGAACGCCGGGCGGTCCGCTACCTCCGGCACGGCGTGAAGATCAATCTCGGCAGCATCGGTAAAGGGTACGCCCTCGATCGCATGGCCGACCGCCTCGCCGTGTCGCGCGGGGTGCGCTCCGTTCTCATTCACGGCGGGTCGAGCAGCGTCGTGGCGCGCGGTGCCGCCCACGGCGACGGTCGGGGCTGGGCCGTGCGCATCCGGCACCCCTTGGACACGTCGGCCCACCTCGCGGAGGTCCGCCTCCGCGACCAGGCGCTGGGCACCTCGGCGGCGACATTCCAACACCTCGAACACCAGGGCCGACGCCTCGGCCACATCCTCGACCCGCGCACCGGCTGGCCCGCGTCGGGCATTGCGAGCGTCAGCGTCGTCGCCCCGAGCGCCGCCGTCGCCGACGCCCTCTCGACGGCGTTCTACGTCGGCGGCGTCGATCTGGCACGCGCCTATTGCGCGGCTCATCCCGAGATCGGCGCGATCCTCTTGCCCGAAGCCGGGCCGCTGACAGTGTTCGGACTCGGGCCGGATGCCTATACTCTCATCAGCCCCCTGTGAACCTCTCCGAGCAAGCATCATGGTTCGATGGACGATCTTCTGCCTCATCCTGTTGCGCCTCGCGATCGGCTGGCACTTCCTCGTCGAAGGCTGGTACAAGGTCCAATCGATGTACCTCGTCGGCGAGACGGCCACGAGCAAGCCGTTCTCCAGCGCGGGCTACTTCCGCGAGGCCCCCGGCCCGCTCGGCAAGGCGCTTCGCCGCTACGAGGGCGACCCGGACGACCTCGCGCTAGCGCGGCTCGTCGTCCCCCCTCTGTCGCGCGAGGACGAGCCTGCGACCGCGAAGCCGCACGACCGTGTGCCCGTCGGTCTCGCCAGGGACTGGGACGAATACGTCCTACGGTTCACCGATCATTACAAGCCGACCGAGGAGCAGGCCAAACGGGTGAAGGACAAGCTCCGCCAGGCGAAATCCGCCGTCGTCGATTGGCTCACCTACTTGCCGCCGGCCGACCTCCGGGAGGCTTCGAAGGCGAAGCGGTTCGCCGCGATGACGACCGAACAGACGCGGACCTATCCCACCGGCGAGGTCAAGCGCCGTATGAGCATGGCGGAGCGCGTCGTGGAGTATCGCGGGAAGCTCATCGACTTGCGCGACACGAGCGGCAACAAGCTCCGGGCGTTCGGCAAGGATGTCGAGGGGGCGAAGCTCCGCACCCAGAAGGCCGAGGTGACACGCCTCCGCGTGGGGCTGATGGCGGACCTCGACGAGAGGTCGGAGACGCTCGAGACGGACCTGGACAGCATCCTCACACCGGAGCAGCAGGAGGCCGGTCCGGTCGAGGGCGAGAAGCCGAACCGTGCCATCGAGTACGTCGATCGGGTCACGCCCTGGATGCTGTGCGCCATCGGCGCGATGCTCCTCATCGGCCTGTTTACCCGGCTGGGGGCATTCGCCGGGGCCATCTTCTTGCTGATGACGTACCTCGCCGTGCCAGCGTTTCCCTGGCTGCCCTCGGGTGGGCCGAGCGAGGGGAACTACCTGTTCGTGAACAAGAACGTCATCGAGATGCTCGCCCTGTTCGCGCTCGCGGGCATCCCGACGGGGCGGTGGTTCGGCATCGACGCGCTCTTGTATTGGGTCTGGACGGCGATCAGGGGAAAGAAGCCATCGCTCGAACCTGCGAAATCTGCAAAACAATCGGTTCGCTCGACGGCGAAGGCTTGATCGTGTCGCGCCGGGCGGATACGAATGATAGTTGGGGCGGATTCACACTCAGGGGACACAGCTCATGGCCATCGATATGACGCCCGAACAACGGGTGGCGGGTGAGGCGAATTTCAAGGCGGTGGTCGATCACCTCGGCCTGGACCGTCGCAGCTTCCTCAAGGCCGGCATCGTCGGGGCGGGTGCCATCGGCGGCTCGGCGGCGGCCGTCTATTACGGCTACCAGACGCTCCAGGGCCGGCCCGTTCGCGCCGCACTGATCGGCGGCGGCGACGAGGGCGGCGTCCTCGTCGGCGAGCACAACCCGGAGTTCCTGAAGTTCGTCGCCGTCTGCGATATCCGACCCTCGAACATGAATCGCATCTACGCCGGGGAACCCAAGGGACTCCGCAAGGGCTTCAAAAAGGTCTACGGCTTCGGCGTCGAGACGCCCGGCAACCCCGACTATATCGAGAAGTTCACCGACTACAAGAAGATGCTCGAGCGCCCGGACATCGAGGCCGTCGTCATCGCCACGCCGTTGCACCTGCACGCCCCGATGGCGATCGACTGCATGAACGCCGGCAAGCACGTCCTGTGCGAGAAGCTGATGGCCCGCACGGTCCGGGGGTGCAAGGAGATGATCCGCACCGCCAAGAAGACGAATCGCATCCTGTCGATCGGCCACCAGCGCCACTACAGCATGCTCTACTCGCATGCGCAGGAGGTCATCAAGTCCGGCGTTCTCGGCGACATCAAACACATCCGCGCCCTGTGGCATCGCAACTTCACCTGGCCCTATGTGCATGACGCCAAGCTCGGCAAGCAGGTTCCCGGCATCACCGAGCCGAAGATCCGCGACGGCTGGTTCCAGCCCGTTCTCGAGGGCGACTACGACGCACTCAAGGACGCGATCACAGAGTACGGCTACAAAGATGTCGAACAGCTCATCCGCTGGCGGCTCTACAAGACGACCGGCGGAGGCCTCATGGCTGAGTTGGGTAGCCATCAACTCGACGCCGCGAGCATCTTCCTCGGCAAGGTCAAGCCGCTCGCCGTCAGCGGCGTCGGCACGCGATCCTTCTTCGGCCCCAACAAGAATCCACGCGAGATCGATGACCACGTCTTCACGACGTTCGAGTTCCCCGGTCGGGACCAGAGCGATATCGTCGTGACCTACTCGTCGATCAGCACGAACGGCTTCGAGGCCTACGGCGAGACCCTCATGGGATCGCGCGGCACCATGGTCGTCGAGGCCGAGCAAACGGTGATGCTCTACACCGAGAAGGATCCGACCAAGAAGGGCGGCGACCCGAAGCTGATGGAGGTGAACGTCTCCGTCCTGAAGAAGGACGCCGCCGCCGCCGACTCGTCCTCGACGTGGGGCGGCCCCGCCGCGAACGTCAGTGCGGCCAAGGCCGGAGGGTCCGCCGCAGCCGGCCCGATCAGCCGAGGGTATCGCGAGGAGATGGAAGACTTCGCCTACTGCGTACGCACCTGGGACGAGAAACTCGGCTACGAGAAGGGCACCAACGGGGGTTACAAGCAGCGCCTCCCGCGCTGCCACGGTGAGGTCGCCATGGCCGACGCCATCATCGCGCTGACCGCGAACCTCGCGATGGAGAAGCGCCGGCGGATCGTGTTCGAGGACGACTGGTTCGACGCGACCAAGGACGCCGTGCCCGAGACGGCGTGATCCGCAGTTTCGGAGGAGCGAACCACAGAGGGCACATTAGGCAAGGGAAGATTTAGCCCGACGCGCAAGCGAGGGTTCAGTATATTTCCTCTGGCGTGGCGTGTTTCCCTCGCTTGCGCGTCGGGCTAAATGTGTGTCCTCTGTGACTCTGTGGTTAGTTTCTTCGTAACCGCTCGCCCCGAGGATATTCCATGAGTGAGACCGCCGCCCCCACCCGCCGCTTCATCCAGTCGCTCGGCGACGGCGACAACGTCGATGAGGTCTACCTCGTCGTCGAGAAGCAGTTGCGCGCCAATCGCAACGGCAACCTCTTCCTCCAACTGGAGTTACGCGACCGGACGGGGAGCATCTCGGCGCGACTCTGGAACGCCGGCGAGCCGCTGTTCCGCTCCTTCGACGGGGGCGACTTCCTCCTCATCAAGGGCAAGGTCCAGCTCTTCCAGGGTTCGCTCCAGATCATCCTCAACGGCTTCGACCGCGTCCCCTCGCAGAAGATCAGCCTCGCGGACTTCTTGCCGCACACGGACAAGGATGTCAGCAAACTCCTCGAGCGCCTCAAAGCTTTGCTGCGCAAACAGTCCAACTCCCACCTCCGCGCCCTCGCCGAGTGCTTCCTCATGGACGAGGAGTTGATGCAGGCCGTGAGCCGGGCACCGGCGGGCATCCGCAACCACCACGCCTTCATCGGCGGGCTGCTCGAGCATGTGGTCAACATGCTCGAGGTCGCCGACCGGATCGCGCCGCTCTACCCCGAGGTCGATCGCGACCTGCTCTCGATGGGCGTGTTCCTGCACGACATCGGCAAGGTGCGCGAGCTGGTCTACGACCGCGCCTTCGGCTACAGCGACGAGGGCCAGTTGCTCGGCCACATGAACATCGCCGTCGAGATGCTCCAGATCAAGGCCGCCCAGGCGGCCGAGTTGACCGAGGAGCCGTTCCCCACGGAGCTACTCCTGCGGCTGAAGCACGTCATCCTCAGCCACCACGGCACCCACGAGTTCGGCAGCTCGATCTTGCCGATGACGCCCGAGGCGATCGCGATCCACTACATCGACAACCTCGACGCGAAGCTGCACACCTTCACCCGCGACATCCGCGAGGACGGCAACCCCGACGGCGCGTGGACGCCGTTCAACCAGTCGCTCCAGCGGCGACTGTTCAAGGGCGGCCGGGAGAGTTCGATTTCGTCCCCATCCGACGAGGAATAGACCTCGTTCGTACCTGTCAGCAACAAGAGGAGAGATACCGATGGAGAAACGCGCCAACGCGACCACCCTCAAGGGCACCGGCCTGACGCTCGTCGGCCCGGCCCTGAAGGCGGGAGACAAGGCCCCCGATTTCACCTGCGCCACGGGCATGATGGACAAGCTCAGCCTCGCCGGGACTCCCGCGAAGGCTCGCCTGTTCAGCGTCGTCCCGTCGCTCGACACGAAAGTGTGCAGCATCCAGACGAAGAAGTTCAACGACTCCCTCGCCGCGTTGAAGGACACCGTCGCCTGCTACACCGTCAGCATGGACCTGCCCTTTGCTCAGGGCCGATTCTGCGGGGCCGAGTGCATCGGCAACATGAAGACGATGTCGGACACGCACGACCACTCGTTCGGCAAGTCCTACGGCGTCCTCATCGAAGGCGTGGCGATGCCGCTACTGTCCCGCGCCGTCTTCGTGGTCGATGCCAAGGGCACGATCACGCACGCGGAGTATGTCAAGGAGATCGTCGATGAGCCGAACTACGACACCGCCATCGCAGCGCTGAAGAAGGCGGCGGGGTAAGAAGATTAGCCACAGATTAAGACAGATGAACACAGATGAGACAAAATCAATTGTAAATGAATTTTGTCTTATCTGTGTTCATTTGTGGCTAAATCTGATTAACGGAACATCGCCCGCACGAGCGGGAACACGAAGTTCCACGCCTCGTACAGCACCAGGACGACGAACGCGACGACCCACACCGCCAGGGCGACGCTCCAGCCGAGGCCGCGCTCCCCCGGCGGCAGGGGCGTCTCGGTCGCGGCGGGCGGCGGTACGACCGGGTGGGCGGGATCGGGTTTCGTAGTGATGCGGTTCATGGGTCGGGAGCCTTGGGGAATTTCCGGTCCCCCTCGCCCCTGTACTCAGGGATAGGGGAGAACTATTTCTGACACCCATTCCGGGAACTGGTGTCAGAACCAGCGCCGCGAGATGTCGAGATAGAGGACGAAGACCATCAGGGACAGGATGAACGCCACCCCGATATAGGTGGCGACGACGCGCACGATCTCCGGCGGCGGTCGGCGGCGCACCTTCTCGTAGATCAGGAACACCATGTGCCCGCCGTCCAGCAGAGGGATGGGCAGGAAGTTGACGACGGCGAGGTTGATCGAGATCATCGCCAGGAATAGGATGTTCGTCGAGAAGTCTTCGCCGGCGACGTTGAACGCCTGTGTCGCGATCTCGATCGGGCCACCGAGGCTGCGCGTCGAGATTCGTCGGGTGACGAGCCGGGACAGGTTCATGTAGATGTTGCTGATGAACTCTACCGTATCCTCGATGCCGAACTGGACGGCTTCGAGGACCGATTTGGCCTTCTGTCGGCGATAGTCCGGGAGGAACAGGAGGCCGCGCTCTGCCGTCGGCCAGGTCGTGTCGGGGGTCGCGATGATCCCGACGGGGTCGCCTGATGTCGTCGCGGGCAGTTCGAGTTCTGTGTCCCCTCGCTTCACCTTGAAGCGGAATTGGGGGTAGTCGTTCATTTGCAGGATGGTGAAGTGGTACGCCCACTGGTCGTAGAGGTCCAGACCCTTGCCCCGGCGCGAGGCCATCTTCGACCAGCCGGCCCACTCGACCTCGTCGGGCTTCGTGGTATTCCGGCGGCGGAAGTTGATCTGCTGGATCTCGTCGCCGGCCATGAGACCCGCCAGGGCGGCGGGACTGCCGGCATCGACCTTCACGACGGTACTCTCGACCCAATAGGCGATGCCGAGTTGTGGGATCGATAGGGGCGCGGCGGGGCTGCGCGGCGTCTCGTCGATCAACGAGAACGAGTCGTCCCAGGTCAGCGGGGCGAGCGTCCTCGCCTTGGCGGATTCGTGACCCTTTGCCCCGCGAACAGTCAGGATGACCTTCCACTTCGTGGCGTCGAGGCCCGACTTGCGGATCCTGTTCTCCAACTCGAAAGGCAATCGCATGGGGTCGAGGGGCTTCTCATCAGAAAGGAGCGTGATCGGCGTTCCGTTGGCGTAGACTATCTGGACGCCCGTGATGACATCGCCGGTAATCGGCCCGGTGGCGAGTCCGGCGTTGCTCGCGGGGGAGTCGTTCCGAACGGCGGCGACCTTCCCCATGTTCATGCGAGCGCCGAAGCCGACCGTGTAGGCCGGCGGCACGAAGACCAGGGCGATGGCCCCGTCCTCGCTCTCGGCCCCCGGCGTTTTGGCGCGGCGAACCTGCACGACGATCGGCTCGCCCGCAAGGGCCGCGATCCGCGAAGAGTAGTCGAAAGCATCGACGACGGGGCGCTTCGTTCCCCTCCCCGCCGAGACGCGCAGGGGCGTGACGTTATACGGGTCGCCGGGGGTCGCCGGGTCGGTCGTGCCGAGGATCGAGTCGCCGAAGTCGAATCCTACCGGCGGGACGGAGACCTTCTCGGTGTCGGCCTTGCCCGCACGGCGGACCTCCAACTCGATTCCCTTGTCGGTGGGGTAGTCGGCGAGGCGCTTGCCGAGTTCCCTCCAGCCTTCCGCCCCCGAGGGGAGCGCGGTCAGCTTCTCGACATCGTCGGCGTCGCTGGCGCGGACGACGACATCGCCCTTGCCCAACTCGAGGACGCGGGCGTGGACGGCGGGGGAGACCGAGGCGACGGGGGTGACGAGACCTTTCGAGAAGCGCGCCGGCCTCAGTTCGAGTCGTGGCGGTGGCGCGACCCCGACGAACGGGATGTCGTAGTTGTCGTCGCGGAACGCCTTGATCTCGCGGTAGTGGGTCTTGCCCTGAGGGTCGGTGAACGTGAACGGGATCGGGTGGTTCTCCGACGAGAGGGCGACCTTGACGTGCATCTGGTTCCACCAGGGGTCCACGCGGCCGTCCACCTCGCTGACGGTCCAGCCGGGGCGGACGCCGGTCTCCCAGGCGCGGGAGCCGGGCTCGGTCTTGTACACGACGGCGGGCAGGCGCGAGACGCCCGCAGTCAGGTAGACGCCGATGAAGCAGGCCGCGCCGAAGGCGATGTTCATGATGACGCCGGCGGAGATGATGAGCATGCGCTGCCAGACGGTCTTGTTCTTGAACGAGCGCGGGTAGTCCTCCTCCTCGTCGGCCTCCGGGCCTTCGCCGACCATGTTGACGAAGCCGCCGAGCGGCAGGATCGCGACCTTGTAGGTGGTCTCGCCGCGCGTGAAGCTGAGGCCCGGTATGGCGGGGCCGAAGCCGATGGAGAACGTCATGACATGCACATCGCACCACTTGGCGGCGAGGAAGTGGCCGAGTTCGTGGATGAAGATGATGAACCCGATCCCGAGGCCGGCCATGACGCCCTTCACGATCACGTCGCCGCCGTAGCGGGTGTAGACGAAGGCGAGGGCGAGGCCGAGCAGGACGAGGAACGGGCCGTTCTGCATCAACCAGGCGCTAGGGGTAAGCGGCTGGGCGGGGGTGGACGGGGAGGCCGGGGTGGGAGTCACGAGATCCGCACGGTCCGGTGTGTTCGGTTGATCCAACGGCTAGCCTCCTGTCGGGCCCAACGATCGCACGCCGCCAACTCGGCAAGCGTCGGTCGAGGGTCATAGTCATGCTGATCCAAGGCGGCGCGACACGCGCGCGGGATATCGAGAAACGACAGCTCCCCGGCGAGGAACCGGCTGACGGCCACCTCGTTCGCGGCGTTGAGGACGGCCCCACAGGTTCCGCCGCGCCGGGCGACCTCGTAGCCTAATTGTAGTGAAGGGAACGTCTCGTGGTCGGGTTGTTCGAAGTGCCAGGCCGACAGGTCGCGCCAGGCGAGCTTCCGCGCCGGGCCGGGGAGGCGCTCCGGGTAGGTGAGTGCGTACTGGATCGGCAGGCGCATGTCCGGCGGGGACAGTTGGGCGAGGACCGCGCCGTCGCGGAACTCGACGAACGAATGGATGATCGATTGCGGGTGGATGATGACATCGATGCGCTCGGCGGGCAGGCCGAACAGCCAGCGCGCCTCGATCACCTCGAGCGCCTTGTTCATGAGCGTCGCGGAGTCGATGGTGATCTTCCGGCCCATGCTCCAGGTCGGGTGCTTCAGCGCCTGTTCGACCGTCACCTTTTCGAGATCGGCGATGGTCTTGCCGCGGAACGGCCCTCCGGAGCCGGTCAGCACGACGCGCTCGACCTCGCGGATCGACGCACCCTGGATGGCCTGGAAGATGGCACTGTGTTCGCTGTCCACGGGCAGGAGCCGACCGCCCGTGCGGGCCGCGAGTTCGGTGACGAGTTGCCCGGCGAGGACGAGCGTCTCCTTGTTGGCGACGGCGACGGTCTTGCCCGCCTCGAGCGCCGCCCAGGTTCCCTCCAGCCCCGCCGCCCCGACGATGGCGCTGACGACCGTATCGACGCCGGGATCCGTGACCATGCGGGCGATGCCGTCGGCCCCGCGAAGTAGCTCGCAGCCCGTCGGGAGTAGCGACGGGTCGAGCGACACCGTCGGGTCGGTCAGGCAAACGAAGCGGGGCCGAACCTCGTGGGCCTGTTCGAGGAGCAGGTCGATCCGCGAATGGCCGCTGATGCCGACGACCTCGATCCGACCGGGGAGGTGCGCGGCGACATCGAGCGTGCTGGTGCCGATGGAGCCGGTCGAACCCAGCACCACGATTCGATTGCGTGGCCGATCGTTTCCGGCGTTGGCGTCCATGAGTCGGCTCGGCGGTGTCCTTGGCGCGCAGGCACCCCCGATGGGTGCCACGCGGGCATTGTAGCCGTCGAGGCCGGTTCGTCGCAAGGCGAGGGCGGTGGGCGAGGGGTGTGACTACGGAAGTAGGCAAATGAGAGGCGCTGCCCCAAGCCCAGCGATTGCAATCGCTGGGCTTCGCCTACTTCCATAGTCACACCCGTGGGCGAGTCGAACGGGTAAGCCCAAGCACCACTCGACCCACCTTACGAGTGAGCCTGACAGCATCGACGTACTCGTTGCAACCGGATGCTCTTGTGAGACGCCGTCCTCTCTGCCAGAGTAGAGACAGAAGAGGGGACCGACGATGACCGAGACCGAGCCGATTCGATTCAAGGACCACACCGCCGAGGGGCTGCACCGGGTGCTGGCCCATCTCGGCGTCGATGCCCGTCTGGCGCGTCGGCTCCAGGCCGCCGTTATGCAAAAGGTGGGCCACGTCCCCGAGCAGATGCCCGAGGTTTCGCGCCGGCGACTCGACGAGGTCCGCCGCGCGACCACGGTCCCGCGCCTGGAGCGCGTCGAGAAGGTCGTCTCGCCGAAGGACGGCTTCGCGAAGTACCTCTTTCGCGGCGAGGGGGACGGCGTCTTCGAGGCCGTGCGCATCCCGCTGATGCACCGCCCCGGCGACGAGAAGTACATCGTCTGCGTGTCGTCGCAGGTCGGCTGCGCGATGGGCTGCGTCTTTTGCGCGACGGGGCGCATGGGGTTCCAGCGCAACCTGGCGACGTGGGAAATCGTCGATCAGGTCATGCACATCCGCGACGACTCGGACCACCCCGTCCGGGGGGTCGTGTTCATGGGCATGGGCGAGCCGATGCTCAACTACGATCGGGTGTTGCGCGCCTGTGAGGTCATGTGCGACCCGTGCGGCCTCGCGATCGACGGCCGGGCCATCACGATCTCGACCGTCGGCATCGTCCCCGGCATCCGGCGCTTCACGGCCGAGAAGAGGCCGCACCGGCTCATCGTCTCGCTGACCGCCGCCGACAGCGACAAACGCCGCCGCCTGTTCCCCGTCGAGGAGGTCCACCCGCTGCCCGAGCTGATGGACGCGATCCGCGAGTATCACGCGGCAACGGGTCAGCGCGTCACGCTGGCCTGGACCGCCCTCCAGGGCATCAACACCGGCGAAGAGGACGCGCGCCAGATCGCCGAACTCACGGCGGGTCTGCCCGTCCGCATCGACCTGATCGACGTGAACGACGCGACGGGCGAATTCTCGCCGCCCACGATGGAGGAGATGCGCGCCTTCCGCGACGCGCTGACCGAACACGTCGGCATGCCGATCGCCCGGCGGTACTCCGGCGGTGCGGACGTGCATGGGGCGTGCGGCATGCTGGCGGGGAGGGCGGTCGAGAGGGGGAACCTTCATGCCGATCCATGATTGGTCACGAGTCGATGCGGGGACGTTCCACGCCTTTCATGGGGCCTGGATCACCCATCTGATGGGTGCCCTCAACGCCGGCGTCTTGTCTGAACGATGCTATGCGATCCAGGAACCGATCCACGCCGAGGTAACCCATCACGAGGCGACCACGCGAGACATCCGACCGCTGGCGTGCCGGGTCGTCGTTCGCCATGTGCCAAGCCATCAGACGGTAGCGGTCATCGAGATCGTCTCGCCATCGACCGAGGACCAGCAGGACAGCGTGAATAGGCTCGAAAGGCTCTTGCGGGCGGGCGTTCACCTCCTGCTCATCGACTTGCTGCCTCCGAGCCGACACGACCCGCGCGGCATGCACGGCGCGGTCTGGGCGCGGTTCGACCGGAACCGCTATCAACCGCCCGAGGGAGAACCGCTCACCCTGGCGTCTTATCGCTCGGACGACGAGAACCGTGAGCCAGAAGCGTTTATCGAACCAGTGGCCGTCGGCTCGTCGCTGAAGCCGATGCCTCTATTCCTCAGTCCCGATCGCTATGTCGAGGTGCCTCTCGAAGCGACCTACACCGCCGCGTTCGGGGCCATGCCGCAGCTCTGGCGTGAGGTGCTGGAGGCGACCTGAAGATCAGTTCAACACCCCCTGTTCGGTCTCCGCGATCAGTTGATGGGCCAAATCCTGCATATCCTGCTCGAAGCCGAGGTAGCGATCGAACGACGTGATCTCCTGCGTCCCCGCCGCCGCGATCTTCAGCCCGTTGAGGGCAGCCAGCCCCATGACCGCGCCGCGCAGGTTGAAACTCTTCTTACCCGGTCATTTCGATCGCCTCTTCCCAGTGGGTGTAGAGCGTGGCAATGCGCGCCTTGAGTTCCTCGAAGCGCTGGGTCGTTTGTTTGACCTTGTCGCCGTCGCGGTAGAGGTCCGGCGAGGCGAGCGCCGTCTCGACGGCGGCGAGGTCGGTCTCGGCGGTCGCCAGCTCCGCCTCGATGTCTTCCACCTTGCGGAAGGGGAAGGCGCGTTTCTTCTTGCCCTTGTCGGGGCCACCCGATGTCCCCTTCGGCCCGGCCTTGCGCTCGGCGTCCTTCTGTCGCTTCAGGCGGGCCGCCTCGACCTCGCGGGCGGCGGTGAGTTGCTGGGCGCGCATCAGCTCGAAGGTGTCGTAGTTGCCGTGGATCACCTGCGACCCGCCCTTGCCGTCGAGCGCCAGCAACAGGTCGCACACCTGGTTGAGGAAGAAGCGGTCGTGGCTGACCACGATCACCGTGCCCTCGAACGCCTTGAGCGCCTGCTCCAGGCTGTCGCACGCCCACAGGTCGAGGTGGTTCGTCGGCTCGTCGAGGATGAGTAGGTTCACGCCCTGCGCCACGAGGCGCGCCAGCGCCGCCCGGCTCCGCTCGCCGCCGGAGAGCGAGCCGAC
>JANXSH010001379.1 GCA_025356615.1 Planctomycetia bacterium
TCTCCGAGAAGAGGTAGGGAGAATGGATACGGAATCGCCCCCCGATCGGCTCATGTGCCCCGCGAAACGCCGTATCTCACCGGCAAGGCTCGGACCGCGAGCCAGAGCTTGTACCAGCGCGGCAGGCGCACGCGATCGCGAAAGACATCGAAGTCGCGGGCGACGATCTCATCGAGGAGAGCGCGGTAGGTGTGCAGCATGACGAGGAAAACGGCGCGCCCCGGCGGATGGAGGCAGCCGACGAGGTCGAGGGCCTCGTCGTAGTAGCGATAGGCGCGATCGGCCTCGAATCGCATCATCGCGCGAAATGCGGGCGACGGGCCTTGCCAGCTCTCCCGAGGGCAGTCAAACCGCGAAAGGTCTTCGCCGGGGAGGTAGACCCGGCCGCGCGCGGCGTCTTCGCCGACATCGCGGAGGATGTTCGTCAGTTGTAGCGCGATCCCGGCAGCCTCGGCTGCGGGATAGGCGTCACCCTGGAATCCCCAGATGTGGATGCAACACAAGCCAACGGCGCTGGCGACGTGGTAACAGTAACGATAAAGGTCATCGAACGTCGCATAATCCGAGATGTCCAGGTCCATCTCGACCCCGGTGAGGACGGCCTCGAGGTGCGTCACCGGGATGCCGAAGTGTGCGACGATATCGGCGAGCGCGGGGAGGGCGGGATGATGAAATTCTCCCGACAGGGCGGCGTGGAGGGCGGCGCGCCAGTCGGCGAGGGCGATGCGCTTGTCGGCGACCTCCGCAGGCTCGTCGCTGAGGTCGTCGGCGATGCGCATGAACGAATACAAGGCACACATCGCCAGGCGTTGCTCGCGTGGTAGCAAGGCGAAGGCGTGGTAGAAATTTCCCGCCGCCCGGCGTGCGAGACGCTCGCAGAAGGCATACGACGAGGCCCGCGTCCATTGTGCGTTCATGCGACGCCCAGCCGTGAGCGCAATCGTCGCCACCCGGCCCGCGCGACGAGCAGCCCCTTGTCCCACTTCGTGAGGGAGGGCCGACGGCTCAGGGTGTCGTATCCCGTTTGCTCGATTCGCGCGAGGATCGCGAGGCCGCCCTCGATGAACAACTCCAGCGTGGGGCGAAACTCTGCGGAGACGAGGTCGGTCAGCCGATAGCCCCGGAACATCAGGTCGCGCGTCCGATCGACCTCGAACTCGAGCATCTTGGCGAACGCCGGCGTGAAGTGCCGCGCGGCCAAATCCTCATCGCCGACGCCGAACCGGAGGCGGTCCTCGACGGGGAGGTAGACGCGGCCGATGTCGAGGTCGCGCGTGATGTCTTGCCAGAAGTTCGCGAGTTGGAGCGCCGTGCAGATCGAGTCGCTCAGCGCGCCACGCTCCTCGTCGTGGCATCGGAAGAGGTAGAGAACGAGCCGACCGACGGGGTTGGCGCTGTTGGCGCAATATCGAAGCAAGGCGTCGAACGTCGGATAGGACTGTACGGTTTGATCCTGCTCGAAGGCGACGAGTAGGTCGAGGAACGGCTCCGGCGGGATGCCGAACGCCTCGATCGTTTCGCGCAGGGCGAGGAAAACCGGATGAGTCGCCTTGCCCTCGTAGCAAGCGAGGAGTTGCCCGCGCCACCAGGCGAGGAGGCGGAGCGCCTCTGGGCCTCCGCCGGACTCGTCGGCCAGATCGTCGGCCCAGCGGCAGTAAGCGTAGACGGCGTGGAAGTGCGGACGGAGCCGGGCCGGCAGGAGGACCGAGGCGACGGAGAAGTTTTCGTAGTGTACCCGCGTGACGAGGCGGACGTACTGCCGCGCCTGCGCGAGGGTCGGCGGCGGGGAGGTGCTGTCAGGCCCGTAGCGGGCAAGGTGGGTTGCGAAGATCCATTTCATGCGGGGTATTGTAGGCGGTGAGCGGCGCAGGGGTAAGGCTCATCGCTTCGTGTGAAGTGACGAACCCCACTCAACCCGGACGGATGTTGTCGTTCCTGGGCGGCAGATCGGCTTCGATGTGGTCCTCCCGAATAGATCGCGACCTGTCGCCCGGCTCCGGGCTGGCCGGGGATTCGTTCCAGCGCTGGCGGGCGACCTGGCTAAGTTGGAACTTTCGCTTGCCTCGCGATTCCTCCTCGTCGAGACTTTTCTCGTAGGCTTCGACGAACTCCGGTGAGACGTTCCTGAGCGTGAGCGATCGTTCCGCTATTTCCATCGGCCGGATCGTCCCCCACTGGATGACGATCACCACAACGATTGGGGCGATCAAGGCGAAGACGACGATCCCATAAATGACCGTGATCGGGGCGTCGGGACTCAGGGCCTTGACCGCCATGACGCCCATGACGCCGAGGACGACCGCTGACACAAAAACCCCCCATGCGAAAAGGGTTCGTGTCCGCCAGTGATTTCGATGCTCACTACACATCGGTACTAGCGCGGTACGTTTCTTCTCGTTGGAGAGGACCCAGGCGGGTTGCCAGACGAAGATCCTGTGGACGCGGTCGGGGGCGTGCCCGCCGCACAGCATGCAGACATCCGGCAGATCGCCGTCTTCCCACCCGCGCCGGTCGAGTTGAACCGTCGCCATCGTATGACCTCCCCGAGCAGTGCAACAAGAGCGGATTAGCGATCCCGATCCCGGATCTTCTCCCACATCGCGTCGATCGCCTTCTTCAACTCCGGCGACGCCTTCGCGCGCTGCTCGTCGAGGTACTCCTTCGCGCCGCGTCCCATGTCGAGGAGGGCGTCTTCCGCCATGCCCCGGACGATCGGATCCTTGTCGAGCAACTTCGTCGCCTGGCATCGCGGTCGTGGGCCGCGCCGAATCGCCGACTTCTCCTCGAGCGATGTCAGCTTGCCGCTCTCATCGACCTTCAGGTCCACGGCGTAGGTGCCGTTGCCGCCCTGCATAACGACGACCTTCGCGGTCGCGCTCTTCCCAGGAGTGGCCTTCGTCGAGTCGTCCTCGAGTTTGAATTTGTAGAAGCCGTCCTGGTGGAACTCCTGTCCGAACCGGACGGCGAGACGCGCGGCGTCCTCGAGTTTCGCCTTGGAGTCGGCGGCGGGGAGCGACTCCTTCAGGAACTTCTGTAGTTCCGGGAGTGTCGTCAAGACCTGAACCTTGCCCTTGGCATCCACGGCGAAGACGTTCGACGACTTGAGCCCCTCCGGCGTCGCGCGGGCGACCGGGAACTGACGGTAGCGCACGGTGTAGAAGGCGAAGGCCGGCATGGCCCGCCCCACAGGCTCGTCCTTGACCAGCTCGACGGTGCCGGAAGCACCCTTGATCTTCTCGAGGTGGTCATCGACGGCCTTCTTGGCGGCGACGAGTTCCTTGTCGGACAGCTTCTTGCCGCCCGGCTCCGTCTCGGGGTCAGCCGCGAGGAGAGTGAACGAAAGACAGATGCAGACGATCAGCGCGAGAATTGGTCGCATGGAAAGACTCCGTGAGGTGATCGACGAGCAAGGGGCTATTGTAGCAGATTCGAGTCTCTCGAGAACAAGGCACCTGCGTGGCCTCGATCGGGGGGAATCGAAAGTAGGTCCGGCGAGCCGAGCCGGTCCAGCTCCGCTCGGCTCGCGGAGCCTACTTTTTTGAACCAGAGTGTGTTACCCATAGGTCGCCATCGCCGCGCGATAGTCCGACTCGGTCATCTGGTCGGTCAGGAATTTGTACGACAAAAAGTAGCGGTGGAGCCGGGCGAAGTCTCGCGGGAGGGAGGACGCACGCAAGATGAGGCGGTCGAGCCGGGTGTTGTCCTCGAGGTCGGCGAGTTTCACCTGGCGGGCGATCGGATTCGCGGCGAGGGCGACGACGTAATCGGCGTAAGGCACTTCTTTGGCGTGGGTCACGAGACGCAGGGCGGCGAGGATCTCGTCGCCGAACCCGGCCTCGCGTAGGTCCGCTTCGGTCAGGGTCGTGTCCTCGATGGTGTCGTGCAGGACGGCGACGATCATCGCCCGTTCCCCGGTCACGCGGGCCATCGCGCGGAGGGGATGCAGGACGTAGCAAGTGCCCTCCTTGTCGCGCTGCCCGGCGTGATAGCGGGCCGCGAGTTCGATCGCCTTTTCGAGGGTAGCCATGCGCGTGATCCTATCGGGAAAGTGCCTGAACGAGTCGCCCGTACATTTCGGGGCGGCGGTTGGGGAGGAATCGCCACGCATCCTGTAACGCCTTCACGCGCGAGAGGTGGCAGTCGGCGCGGACGATCTCCTCGCCGTGGCCTGCCTTCGCGAGTAGACTCGCGGCAGGGCTGGCGATGAACGAGCCGCCCCAGAAGGTGATCGCGCCCTCTCGGCCCACGCGGTTGACCCCGGCGACGAACACGTTGTTGACGGCGGCGTGGCCGATCTGCGCGTTGCGCCACATCTGCTCCCAGTCGCCGGTGATGTTGTCCTCGACATCGTCGTCGATGACGCCGATAGCCGTCGGGTAGACGATGACTTCCGCGCCCATGAGCGTGGCGATCCGGGCCGCCTCGGGATACCACTGGTCGTAGCAGATCAACGGTGCGACCTTGCCGACGGCGGTGTCGAAGACGCGAATCCCCGTGTCGCCGGGGGCGAAGTAGTGTTGCTCGTGGTAGAGGATGTCCTCGGGAATGTGCGTCTTGCGATAGACGCCGACGAGGGAGCCGTCGGGGTTGAACACTGCCGCCGTGTTATAGAACTTGCCGTCGGCCCCCTTCTCGTAGACCGATCCGCCGACGAGGACGATCTCGTGCCGACGGGCCGCCTCGGCGAGAACGGAAGTCGTCGGGCCGGGGACCGTCTCGGCGCGGTCGAACGCCGAGCGGTCGTCGGGACGCTGGCAGAAGTAAGGTCCGAGGAACAACTCGGGCAAGACGACGAGCTTCGCCCCGCCGCGTGCCGCTTCGGCGAGGTGGTCCAGCGCGCGAGCGAGATTGTCGGCGGGGGTCGAGTCGCAGCACATCTGTACCAGCGCGAGCTGGATCGTTCTCGTTCCCGGCATGGGCCGCTCTCCTGGGCGGATCGAGTTCTGGGCGAAGTTATCCTACTTCTCTTGTGAGCAATCGTCCTTGTCCTCTGGCGAGCCGGAAGCCTGACAGAAGAATCTATCCGCAGATTGCGCAGATTCCACAGATTGAATGAAGAGAGTGGAAAGACAAAGATGAGGCACGTCCTGGTTTTGCTCTCTTCTCTTAATTTAATCTGTGAAATCTGCGCAATCTGCGGATAGATTCTTCTGTCAGGCTACAGGGGAGGGCCGATGGCGATGTTGTCCGAATGGATCGAACGATGGTTCACGACCTGCCCGCCCTTTCTCGAGGAGATGGGCCTCCTGCGCGAGATGCTCGGCATCCGCAAGCGCTGGCAGCAATATCGCGACGCCTGGGAGCCTCACTGTCGCCGGTCGCGTCAGGTCGTCCTCGACGCCGCCGCGCGCTGCCCCCGCCGGCGGCGGGCGGTGATCCTCGGTTCGGGCTGGCTGCACGACGTGCCCCTCCCGGAATTGGTCTCCCTCTTCGACGAAGTAACGCTCGTCGATCTCTTCCACCCGCGCCTTACGAGAGAGGCCGTCAAGTCTCTCCCGAACGTCCGGCTCGTCGGGGCCGACGTGACCAGAACGCTCGAGGGAGTCCACAGGGCGGCGCGGACGCGCAATTGCCCCTTACCGAGCGCGATGCCCAATCTCTTCCTCGGCGAGGAGATCGACCTCGTCGTATCGCTCAACCTGCTCTCGCAGCTCCCGTGCATGTCCGAGTGGTTCCTTCGCAAGGCGCGTTCCCACGACGAGCCGACCATCGCGGCGTTCGCGCGCGGGCTGATCGAGTCGCACCTCGCGTACCTCCAAAAATTCCCCGGCGTCGTCGCGCTGGTGTCCGACGTGGCACTGGAACGGGTCGGTGCCGATGGGCAAATAACGCCTGCCGGGGGAACGCTCTACGGCTGCGAAATGCCCTTCCGGGGCGAGTCGTGGGAGTGGGATCTGGTGCCCGCCGGACCCGGTCGGCGGGGGGAACGCTTGCGCGTCATCGGGGTCGTGGACATCAGGGCATGACCTTTGCGAGCCGGGAGGAAAAATGGGCGAATTGCATAGATTGTGTTGCATCCGATCCGTCAGGAGGGATATACTACGTCGAATGGAGTCATCGGCGGAGCCGAGCCGTCGCATCGAAAGAGGTGCGAGGGTAGGACAGGGAAGGAGTCGGGTTCATGGACGAATGCGCCACCCGTCGCAGTACCGAGGACCAGGTTGCTTGCGCGCAGGCTTTCCCTCTCGTTACCACACTTCGCGACTTCAAACAACCGCTCGCCGCCCTGTTCCCTGACCTCCGCCTCGTGGGCGGCTACGCGCTACTCGAGGAGATCGGGCGGGGCGGCATGGGCATCGTCTACAAGGCGCGACAGATCCAGCTCGACAGGCTCGTAGCGATCAAGATGCTCCGGTCGGGTAGCAGCAGTCGAGACGACCTCATACGCTTTCGTACCGAGGCCGAGGCCGTCGCGGCGCTGGCACATCCGGGCATCGTGCAAATCCACGAGGTCGGCGAACACGAGGGTCGGCCCTACATCAGTCTCGAATACGTCGAGGGCGGAAGCTTAGATAACTACCTCGCGGGCAAATCCATCCCGCCACGCGAGGCGGCGAACCTCGTCCAGGACATCGCCACGGCGATCGAGTTCGCGCACCGCCACGGGGTCGTCCACCGCGACCTCAAGCCGGCGAACATCCTCCTCAGCCGGGGGATCGGGGGGCTGACGCCGAAGGTCACAGATTTCGGCCTTGCAAAGAAACTCGATGGCGACGGTCACACGCGAGCCGGCGAAGTCGTGGGCACGCCCGCGTACATGGCCCCGGAGCAAGCCGAGGGGCGACTGGACATCGGCCCGGCGATCGATGTCTACGCGATCGGCGCGATCCTCTACGAGTGTCTGACGGGGAAGCCGCCCGTCACCGGCCATTCCTTCGGCGAAATGATGGCCAAGGTCCGGGACGACGAGCCGACTCCGCCGCGGCAGCTCGAGGCCGGGGTGCCCCGCGACCTGGAAACGATCTGTCTGGCCTGTCTACGGAAAGATCCGTCACGTCGTTACGCCTCTGCCGCGCACCTCGCCGCCGACCTCGCGCGGTTCCTCGAAGGCCGGCCCGTCGAGGCCCGCCGCGTCGGGCCGATCGAGCGCCTCAGCAAGTGGGCCAGGCGGCGACCCAGTGCCGCCGCGCTCGCCGCCGTGTGCTGCCTGTTCCTCGCCGCCGTCGTCGCGGCCGTGCCGGTGCATATCCATACGCTACGCTGTCAGGTCGATGAAATCAGTCGGGAGAAGATCGAGGCGCACGAGAAGATGCGTCACGCGAACCTCCGCGCGGAATGCGAACGGCTGCTCGCCCTCGGCCAGCACGAATTGCGACAGGGCGACGCGGCCTCCGTCCAATCCGCAGGTGCCCATTTCGCGACCGCCTTCGGCAACATCAGCGAGGAGGATGTCCGGGAGTCCGCACCACTCGGCCCACTGCGCGAGGAAGCGCGACGCCTGCGAGAGAAGGCGACCGCAGAGGGCCGTCGCCTCGTCGGCTCGGCCTTCGCCAAGGCTCGAATGAAGCGACGCGAGGCCCTGCGCGACGAGGCGTTCTTCCAGCTTTATCGCGACTTGCTCGGCGAGCCGGACGCGGGGCACCCACTGGCCAGCCTCACGGCGGGCCGGGAGGCGATGCAGATCGACCTCGATCTCGCGTGCCTGGACGAGGCGGAGCGGCGGGCCGCGCGAGCGACCCACCAGGAAGTGCTGTTGCTGATGGCGGAGGCGACCGTCCGGCTCGACACCAGCCCCGGTCAACTGCGCGAGGCCATCGCGCTCGTCGAGGAGGCCGAGCGGGTCGGCGGGCCGGGCCGGGCGGTGTCGATGCGACGGGCGCGCTACCTCGAACTCGAGGGCGACGCTCCTGGGGCGAAGCGCGAGAGGCTTCGGGCGGCGAAGCACCCGCCCCGAGACGGGATGGACTCGTTCCTGGTCGCGCAGGAGCGCTGGCTGGCGGGCGACCCGAACCGGGCGCTCGCGGAACTCGATCGGGTGCTGACCAGGCAGCCGGGACACTTCTGGGCGCGTATGCTCCGGGCCGTGGCCCTCCAGAGCCTCGACCAGAAGGCCGACGCGCGGGCCGAACTGACCCTCTGCATCCAGGCGAAGCCCGATTTCGCCTGGCCCTACCTCCTTCGCGCCCGGCTGTGGCTCCGGTCGCCGAACGGGGCGAAGCGGGCCGGTGCGGATCTCGACAAGGCGGCGGGGTTGCCCCTGGACCGCTCGGCACGATACGCCCTTTCGACGAGTCGCGGATTCGTGGCGCTCGAGGCGAAGAAACCGCTCCAGGCGGTGCGATCCTTCCAGGAAGCCGTCCTGGCGTGGCCGGAACGCTATAACGGGTACGCGAACTTGGCCCAATCCTACTGGGAATCGAAGCAGAACGAGCGGGCGATCTCCTCGATCGATGAAGCGATCCGCCTCGACCCCCGTCAGGCCGCCCTGTACCGTTCGCGTGCCCGGATGAAATCAGCGACGGGAAAGGTCGCGGAGGCGCTACGCGACATCGACCGCACGCTCGAACTCGAGCCGGCCTCCGCGAAGCCTCGTCAGCATAGTGCCGACATGAGCGAGCGATCGAGGCTCCTCTACAGGTTGCGGCGCTACGCGGAGGCGCTGCCGGTCTGCGTCGAAGCGCTCCTAATCCGACCGAATGACCCGCCAACGCTCCGTTTGCACGCCGAGATCCTACTCGAAATGGGCCGGTCGAGCGAAGCACTTTTGGCCTTCGCTCGCTACCTCGAGGAGGGTAGGGGGGATGTCGAGTTCTACCGCCGCCGGGCCAAGGCCCGCGCCGGGTCCGGGGATCTCACGGGCGTCGTCGATGATTTCACGCTGGCGCTGGCGATTCGCCGCGACGCCCCGTTGCTCGCGGGACGTGGCTGGGCGCAACTCGTGGCGGGTGCCCCGCGCCCGGCGCTGCGAGACTTCGATGAGGCGCTACGCATCAGGCCGACGGACGACGCCCGCGTCGGCCGGGCGACCGCCCTGGCGGATATGGGCCGGCGCGAGCCGGCGTTGGAGCAGGTCGAGGCCGTCCTGAAGACGGACCCCACCTCATCCCGCCTCCTATACCACGCGGCCAGAGTGCTGGCCCGCACGGGCGGCACGATGCCGACCCGCCGGCATCGCGATCGGACCCTCGACGTGCTTCGGCGTTCCGTCGTCGCTCTACCTGCGGCCGATCGCGCGAAGTTCTGGAAGGATCAGGTCAGCAACGACG
>JANXSH010000019.1 GCA_025356615.1 Planctomycetia bacterium
CTCGGCATCGACGACGAGAAGGGCAAGACGATCAAGAACGACCTGGGCAAATACCTCGACGACGCCTGGCTGTCCCTCGCCAAGGACACCTCCGCCAAGCAGGCGATCGGCAAACTCTTGTTCCAGATCGACGGCAAGACGAAAGTCCTCAGCGGGGACGGCGGCGACCAGGTCAAACGCCTGCTCGGCCTCCTCGCCGAGGCGGATTGTGTCCTGCCCGAGGCGACGGTCCCCGGCGCGATCCTGCTCACGAAGGACGCCGACAAGACGTACTTGCAAGAGCGCGACAAAGACCGCCGCGCGGTCGGGCCGTACCTCGTGGAGTGCCAGCGTCGCGCCAGCGCCGACGACATCGACGGGGCCGTCCGCGTCCTCTCGAGCGTCATCGAGGAGCACCCCTCGCGCGGCGACGCGCTGCGACTCGTCGGCTACCGATTGATGGACCTGCGCAGGCCGTCGCTGGCGGCGAAGCTGTTCGGCGACGTGCTGCGCCAGCGCCCCTTTGAGCCGCACAGCTTCCGCGACTTGGCGCGGAGCCTGGAGGAGGCCGGGCAGTTTCCGCTCTCCGCACTGTGCTACGAGGCCGTCCTCTCGGGCACCTGGCACAACCGCTTCGGCGACGCGATCAAGGTCGTGACCCGCGAGGACTACGCCCGCGCCCTGTCCGCCGGCCTGAGCCGGGGCAAGATGCCGAAGGACCAGGAGGCGTTCTTCCGCGACCGGCTCGCCAAACTCAGCGGATCGACGCAGCCCGCCGACCTCCGCGTCACGATCACCTGGAACACCGACGCGACCGATGTTGACTTGCACGTCGTCGAGCCGGACCAGACGCGCGTGATGTACAGTACGCCGAAGAGCCGATCCGGCGGCGAACTATCGCAAGACCAGACGCAGGGCTACGGCCCGGAACGCTACCAGATCGCCAAGGCATCGAAAGGCGAGTACAAGATCCTGGTCCACAACTACCGCCCCAACCCGAACCTCCTTGGCGGCGAGACGCACGTGAACGTGACCATCACGCGCTACGCCGGAACCGACCGCGAGAAGGTCGAGCGCCGGACGGTGATCCTGCAACGCGAAGGCGAGATGATCGAGGTGACGAGGGTGAGGTATTGAGCCGGAGCGAAGACCTCACCCCCCAGCCCCCTCTCCCGCAGGGAGAGGGGGAGCCGGAGGTCTTGCTCCCCCCGCTCCCTGCGGGAGAGGGGGGTTGGGGGGGTGAGGTCTTCGCCTACATCGTCCCGAACAGTCGATCGCCCGCATCGCCCAGACCCGGCACGATGTAGCCGGTCTCGTCGAGTCGTTCGTCGATGACGCCGACGTGGATCGGCACGTCGGGATGGGCCGCCGTGACGGCCCGTACGCCTTCCGGTGCCGCGATCAGGGCGATGAGCTTGATCCGGGTCGGTCGGCGTGCTTTCAGACAATCCAGGGCGGCGATTGCCGAACCGCCCGTTGCGAGCATCGGGTCGAGGACGAGGGCGAGGTCGATCGGCAGCGCGTCGGGTAGCTTATTGTAGTACGTCACCGGCTGGAGTGTTTGGTGGTCGCGGTAGAGGCCGAGGTGCCAGACTGACGCCTCCGGCATGAGCGAGAGAATCGGATCGACCATGCCCAGCCCCGCGCGGAGGATCGGCACCAGGCCGACGCGCTCCGTGAGTTGTGCCCCGACACACTCCGCCATCGGCGTCCGCACGACGCAGGGCCGGAGGGCCGCGTCCGCCAGCGCCTCGACGATGAGCATCTGCGTGAGGTCGCGCACCAGGGCGCGGAACAGCGGTGGCGGCGTCGTGTGGTCGCGCAACTGCGTGAGCTTGTGCAAAACGAGCGGATGCGTGCTGACGATGGCGGAAGGTGTCACCACTTCACCTCGTCCTCGAAGGGATGGACGGAACGCGGGGTCTTCGGCGCGGGGCGCGCTTGCAAAATGGCCGAAGCCAGCGCGAGATCCTCGCGCGTCGTGATCTTGAGGTTCGACGCCGACCCGGTCACGAGCGACACCGGGTGCCCCGCCAACTCGACGAGTTGGGCGTCGTCGGTGATGTCCTGGCCGAGTTCGGCCCGACGGGCGTGGGCATCGACGAGCCACTCGCGCCGAAACACTTGCGGCGTCTGGGCCAGCCAAAGGCCAGCGCGGGGGACGGTCGCCTGGACTTTGTTCTGCGCGTCGGCGCGCTTGACGGTGTCGCTCACCGGCACGGCGAGCAGGGCCGCGCCGATCTCGAATGCGACGCGGAACACGGCGTCGATGAGTTCGGCGGTGATGCACGGTCGGGCGGCGTCGTGGATGGCGACGAACTCGACTTCGTCGCGGAGTTTCGCCAGGGCGTTGCCGACGGAGTGG
>JANXSH010000029.1 GCA_025356615.1 Planctomycetia bacterium
ATGCCCGGCGTGGTCGGCACTCCAGTCATCAAGCCTCCCGACCCGCTTTGGTGCGGGACGACGGAGTTCGGACTGAGCGGCAGTACCGGAAACACCGAGGTACTGAAGATGCGCATCGGTGCCAGCGCGAAGCGGAAGACCGATGACAACTTGTTCACCTCCGACTTCCTCTTCGGGATGGTCCAGAATGCCAATACCACGACCGAGAAGAAAGCTCTGCTCAATGCGCGCGACGAGTTCCTTTTCAAGGGCAGTCCCTGGGCGTTGTTCGTGTCCGGGCAACTCGAGTACGACGAGTTCCGGCCCTACGACTTCCGCGTTGCGTCCCACACGGGCTTCGCCTATCAACTGTTCAAGACCGACACCACCGACCTACGCACCCGCCTGGGTGCCGGCTTCTCTCGCGAAGTCGGCGGCTCAAACGATCACTGGATTCCGGAAGGATTGATGGGATTCGACCTGAACCAGAAGGTCACCCAAAGGCAAAAGTTGATCGCGACCTGCGACTTCTACCCGGACCTCGGCAACATCGGCCGTTACCGTCTCCGCCTCCGCTCCGCTTATGAGATCCTCCTCGACCCCGAGTGGGGGCTGGCGCTCCGATTCGGCATCCAGGATCGCTTCGACAGTAACCCCGGACCGTCGGCCCATAAAAACGACCTGGACTATTTCACGACGTTGCTCTTCAAATTCTAGGATGACGGAGACCGGACATGGCGTTTCCCTTCGACCTGAATGGGCCGGTCCTCGTCCCCATCACCCTCGCGGCGCTGGGGCAGCGCCTCGACGCGGCCGTCATCCTTTCGTGGTGATAAAGGCAAGGCTCTCCATTGCAACCAATAGGCTCGTCGTGTATTCGTCCCTCCGAGTGCGCCGCTCACGCGCACGCTTGTTCTACCCGGAGGGGCATTCCATGTCCTCGTGCCGATTCTATGGCGTCTGCATTCTCGTCGCGGTGGCGTCTGCGTCTCTCGACGCCAGAGCTGCTGCTCCCCCTTCGCCGAAGCAATCGCTCGAACAGCGGTTGAAGACGCTCATCGACATCGATTTCGAGGACACGCCGCTTGAATCAGTCGTCGCGACGCTTCGTGAGAAGTCGGGCATCGACATCGTGGTCGATCAACCGGCGCTGGCAGAGTCCGGCGTCTCCTTGAAGAGCCCGGTCTGCATGAAGTTGGAGAGAATCAGCGTCAGATCGGCGCTGAAATTGATCATGCACCAGCTTCACATCGCCTCCCTGGTCGAGGGGCAAAGTTTGCTGGTAACAGGGGGAGACAACCCTAAACTGATGGAGCAGTTCGTTTCGATCACCTACCCGATCTCCGATCTCATTGAAACACGCCGGAGCGATCGGCCCTCCGACGGCCCCACAACGGGAGCCAAGTTGATCGACCTCGTTACCAAATCGATCGCTCCACGCACTTGGAGCGCGATGGGGGGTAAGGGGAAAATTAAGTATTCCCCGAAAACGTCGTCTGTCACCGTCTTTCATACGCGCCGCGAGCAGGAACAGATTCAGGATCTGATCGCGGCTCTGAGACGACTTCGAGACAAGGAGCTTCCTCCGGTAGCTCCTCAACTCGTCACCCCACCAACCGCCCGATAGGCCGCGCCTCCGACGGCAGGATCGCGTTCGGCCTGCCGCCGATGTCCGACACCATCAGGTGCGGGTCGATGCCGAGGTTGTGGTAGATCGTCGCCAGCACGTCGCGGTAGTGGATCGGGTCGGAGCGGGCCTCTGCGCCGCTCGGGTCGGTCGAGCCGATCACCTGGCCGGTCTTCATGCCGCCGCCGGCGAGGATGGCGCTGTTGACCCTTGCCCAGTGGTCGCGGCCCGCGTCCTTGTTGATCCTCGGCGTTCTGCCGAACTCGCCCCAGACGACGACCGTCGTGTCGCGGTCCATGCCGCGATCGTGGAGGTCGTCGATGAGCGCGCTGATGCCCTGGTCGAACAGGGGCAGGTGTTGTTTCATGTGGCGGAAGTTCTGGCCGTGGGTGTCCCAGAACCCATACGCCACGGTGACGACGCGGGCACCGGCCTCGACGAGTCGGCGGGCCATCAGGAGCTGGTCGTTCCACATGGGCGCGCCGTCGCCGAGGTGCTTCGTCGATCCCCTGCCGTAGCGGTCGCGGACCTTGTCCGGCTCCCGATTCACATCGACGGCCTGGAGGAGTTTGCTCGACGTGAGGACATCGAACGCCCGGCGGTATTGCGAATCCATACCGACGGAGTCCATCGTCCCCTTGAGGCGATCGACCTGGGCGAGCAACTCGCGCCGGTCGCCGAGTTCGGCGGTGCTGCGGCCCTTCAGGCGCATGACGGCGAGGTCTTGCCCGTCGATCCGCACGCCGGAGGCGGTTCGGCCCAGGAAGCCGCCGGCGGGGCTGTTGTACGGGCGGTGTTGCATCGTCGGGAAGAGATCGACGAACGGCGGGATCACCGGGTCGGTCGCGCCCTGGACGCGGGCGACGACGGAGCCGAAGTGCGGCTTGCCCTCGCGCCGCATGACGCCCTCGTTGAAGCCGGTCGTACTCTGGTAGCTGGAATGCTCATCGATCTGGCCGACGAGCGACCGCAAGATGGCGAGGCGCTTCGCCGACTGCGCGAGGCGCGGCAGGAGTTCGCACAACTGCATGCCGGGGACGCTGGTCTGGATGGGTTTGAACTCGCCGCGCACCTCTTTCGGCGCGTTGGGCTTGAGGTCCACCGTGTCCTGATGGCTAATGCCGCCGGTGAGATAGACCATGATGACGGAGCGATGCGACCGGCCCTTGGTTTGCTCGGCCTGGAGGAGGTGGGGCAACGAAAGCCCGCCGAGGGCGAGGCCGCCGATCTGGAGGAACGACCGGCGCGAGACGCCGTCGCAGTAGCGATGAGCGGGGCCGAGGAGTTTCAGCATGGCGGGTCGCTTCCGGGGTGGGGGGGGGTGGGGACTTTCAGGGCTACGGTTGCCGGGACGAGGACTCTTCTTCCATTATAGGAGATGGGAGACGACACCGCCCGCCCTGAATGTGGACACGGCGAATCTTTACCTCGCTCCCCTTTGCCTCTTTCATCGGCATCGCTTTCCTTCTTGGGGACTTTTCTCTCTCGTAGCCGCCTCCTCGCCAGCAGATTCGAGAACGTACAGTCAGCCAGAGTCGCGATAATCCATTCCTGGGGTCTTCAATCGTCGCCACACACCAGCTCCGCCAACTCGTGCAAGTCGCGAACGCGCCGATCCGGTCGGGCCGCGTCGAGCGCCTCGACCGTGTCGGAGCCGGTCGGCACGACCCAGACGCGGACCCCGGCGGCGCGGGCGGTTTGGATGTCAACGGTCATGTCCCCGACGTAGAGCGTCTCTTCGGGGGTGACGCAAAGCCGGGCCATGGCGAGGCGCAGGATGTCCGGCGCGGGCTTGTGCCGACCCGCGTCTTCGGGGCCGAGGACGACATCGAACAACGGCTGATAGGTGTATCCCGCCAGGATGAGCCGAGTAAAGGCGATCGGCTTGTTGCTGCAAATGCCGAGTTGGATCCCTTGTGCGTGCAGCGCCTGGAGCAT
Organism: Planctomycetia bacterium; assembly: GCA_025356615.1. Taxonomy (GTDB): domain Bacteria; phylum Planctomycetota; class Planctomycetia; order Gemmatales; family Gemmataceae; genus JANXSH01. Next base: position 3,545 of record JANXSH010000029.1, read on the forward strand.
CTCCAGGGCACCGGGGAGCCACCGCGTCCCGGACTGGATGACGGACGGATGGTGCTCGCGATACGCCTCGACGTTGGACCGGAGGTCGCCGACGCCGACGGTCTCTCGGAGCAGGGCCGTCGGCCCCCGCCCGACGTGCCGCGTCACCTCCTCGACGCTCATCGGCGGCAAGTCGTGCAGCGAGCGGACGTGATTGACGCTCGCGGCGATGGCGGGAAAGCTGTCGATGAGCGTCCCGTCGAGGTCGAACAGGACGGCGTCGGCGATTCGCGCGGGCATGAGGTTCTCCGGGGAGCGATGTCGGATGTTGTACCGGCTCATGGTAGCCAGTCAACACATCGCGTTGTCCTGTCACCTGGGCGTTAGCTCGAATTGGTCGAAGACGGCCTCGAACGTTCCTGGGGCCGTCGCCCCTGCCACCACTCCTACTTTTAGGCTGTCCGGCAGATTCATTTCGCCCTTCCATCTGTTAAGCCGGGGATCGACAGTCCATTTCGTGCCATCGTCGCTCAACGACGCTATGAGAGTACCTTTTTGTCTCTCGAGCCGCAGGTATGCCGGCCTTCTCAACTCGTATGCCGGCCTTCCTGAAACCGAAATCTCAGGCCAATCTCCGTTTACGAAGGCAATGCTACCATCGTCGGTACGAACAATGAAGCTGACAGGGCAAACTCCTGAATCACGATATTCTTTCTCGGAAATTGCACGACATACCAGGCCAACGACGCTCTTTCCGTGCAGGAGAATGATGCCCGCGCTGCGTCCACCGCTCTCGCCTGTCTGGTCGAAAGCACCACTTACCCGCACCTGGACGCTGAAGTCCCCCCGCACTTCACGCACTAGCCTCGGGACGTTCAGCTTATCATCCTCGTCCTCGTACCAACCGTGACCCTTGCCGGGCACAGTGATCGTCAGTTCGTCGCCGTGGCGGACGAACCGGCAGTCGCCTATCGGATCGAAGGGTTTGTCCCAATTGCGGATGCCGAACCACGGCGTGGGGTCTGGTTTATAGACCGGGGCGGGTGCCGCCGAAGCGGCGAACGCTACGAGCATGGTGCAGAGCAGCAAATTCAAGGTGCGGAGCATGATAACCTCCTCGTTGGGTTGCTCAGCATACCACAACGCGTGTTCAGCCGTCTACGCGCTCCACCGGCCCCGTCCACGGCGTCGGCGATTCTCGCGGGCATGACGTTCTCCGGGTGGTAGGGCGTGGCCGATGTCGGCTGTTGTACCGCCTCGCCACCCGCCGGCAACCCAGGCCAGGAACTGGCTCGGCTCTTATTTGCTATGAGGTGGCTGCCCTTGTCGAGGCGGTAGGACCGTCAGCACGAACTGGTCGAACACCGCCTCGAACTTGCCTTCGGCGGTCGCTGAAGCCACTACTCCCACGCTGAGTTTTCGGGGGAGATCGAGATACCCCTCTTCATCAACAGCGGAGTCCCACGCCTTTCCATCCAAACTGGTCTTCATCAGCAGCCGTTGGTCCCGCCTCTGCAAACGGAGATACACGCATTCGGTCTTGTTGATTCGGAAACTGGTGTGGGAGTGTGAACGGCCGGGCCTAACTAAACTTGAGATGAATAGCCAGGGTGAAAAATACATGGTCGCTTCGTTCGTCCCTGCGAGCAAGACGATCCCGGCTGTGCGAAAGCCGGTGGGCTGGTCAAAGTTTCCTTTCACGCGAACCTCGAGAGTGAAGTCCCCTTCGATACTTCGCAACAGGCGGGGGGCATTCAACTCACGACCGTCGTCGCGCCAACCGTGACCCTCGCCTGGCACCGTAATCGTCAGCTTGTCACCATTGCGGTCGAACCGACAGTCACCTACTGGATCGACGGGCTTGTCCCAGCCGGTCTCCCACACCTTCATTGGCTTCGGGATCGGAGCCGGTGCGGCCACAGCGGCCATAACGACGACCAGACACCAAAGCAGCAAGACGATGACGCGAGTCGTGGCGAGGCGGTGCATGGGAACCTCCTTGTAGTGTAGCCCGCCCACCATACCACATCGAGAGTTCCGCCGTCCATGCTCTCCTACGATAACCGACCCGTCCGGCGTCGCATGATCCTGAAGCGGCACGAGGAAATCGGACGCTCCGGACATGCAAGCATCATAACTCGGTCGCAGCCAGGAGGGAACTTCCTTTCCCTCCCTTGTCTTCTTCGTCTCGCCTTCATATGTTGCGAGGAATTTGCCATCGCGCGGTAGGGAGTTCGGCGTAGGCCAGGGGGACAGGGTCGTGAACACGGATCAGAGCGCGGAAGCGAAGCCTACTCCCTGGACCCATCGCCACCTCCTGGGGCTGGAGGAGCTCACCGCCGGGGAGATCCTCACGATCCTCGATGTCGCCGAGGACCACGTCGCCCTCAGCACGCGCCAGGAGAAGAAGCGCAACACGCTCCAGGACAAGGTCGTCGTCACGCTGTTCTTCGAGCCTTCGACCCGCACCCGCGCCAGCTTCCACTTCGCCGCCCGCCGACTCGGCGCGGAGGTCTCCGACTTCGCCGCGGCGGTTTCGTCCCTCAATAAGGGCGAGACGTTCATCGACACCGCCCGCAACATCGAGGCGATGGGGATCGACGCCGTGGTCGTCCGGCACAGCGTCCCCGGAGCGCCGCACCTGCTCGCCCAGCACCTCCGTTGCTCGATCATCAACGCCGGCGACGGTGCCCACGAACACCCCACCCAGGGGTTGCTCGACATCTTCACCATCCGCCGCATCAAGGGCCGCATCGCGGGCCTGACGGTCGGCCTCGTCGGGGACATCGCCCACAGCCGGGTCGCCCGCAGCAACATCCACGGGCTGGTGAAACTCGGCGCGCGCGTTATCGTCTGCGGCCCGCCGACCCTCATCCCCGCCGACATCCGCGCCCTGGGCGTCGAGGTGGACTATCACCTGGACCGCATCTTGCCCCAGTGCGACGTGGTCAACGTCCTCCGCATCCAGTTCGAGCGCCAGCGCAGCGGACTGTTCCCGTCGATCCAGGAATACTTCCGCCTCTACGGCATGCACGCCGGTCGGCTCGCCGAGGCCCGGCCCGACCTACTCCTTTTGGCCCCCGGCCCGATCAATCGCGGGGTCGAGCTGACGCCCGAAGTCGCCGACGGCCCCAACAGCGCCATCCTCCAGCAAGTGACGAACGGCCTCGCGGTTCGCATGGCGGTGTTGTCGCTGCTGTGTGGGGACAGGTCATGAGCGCCTTCGATGGCGTGTGGGACGGCTTTCGGGAACCCGACGAGCCGGAAGCGTTAGCGACGGGTTCCGCTCGATGCGCCGCCGACACCTCATCCGTCGCTAACCAGTAGTTTCAGAGATCACAGGTCGTCGCTGGTTAGCCCCCCCCAGCCCAATGCCGAAATCTGGAGAGGTCATGCAAATTCGCATAAGCGCTGATCCATCAATGACTTAGAGTCTGCGGACATCACGCAGATCCTCGGGGGTTCCATCACCTTCTGCTCCTGCCGAGCGGACCAGATTCGTTTCTGCTTCTGGCTGGTTCGTTCTCGCTGTTCGCGTTGGCAACATGCCGCCCCGACCAGGAACCCTCGCCGCCCTTTCCCTTTCAGCGCCGCGGCCATCTCTTGCCTCACCAGGATCAGCAACTGCCGCGCGCTGATCGCCGTCTTCAGATTCCCCATCGCCACGGCGGCTGCCAACCCCTGCGTCATCAGCAACTGCATGGCCAGCATCGACCCCAGCACCTCTCGATGCACCGCCGCCACCGTTCTGCCCGACAACTTCACCTTCTTCAGTGTATACTTGTAGCTCCGAAAGTACCCCTCGTTTCCCCACCTCATTCGGTAATACTTCCCCGCCATCCCCACCGGCAACCGCTTCTGGTCCAACACGTTCGTCACCAGCCACACGTCGTTCCCTTTCTTCCCCCTTATCCGAATAAGCCTTACTTTCAGCGGCTTCTGTTCGCCCTTGCTCGTTTGGGCCAATAATCCACTTCCCCCTCCGTCCACCCGCCCATCTC
>JANXSH010000050.1 GCA_025356615.1 Planctomycetia bacterium
CCAGGTGAGCCTCAACCGCGTCGTGGCGCTGAAGATGATCCGCAGCGGCGAGTTCCCCTCCGCCGAGGAGGTGCGCCGCTTCCACCTGGAGGCGGAGTCGGCGGCCAACCTGGACCACCCGCACATCGTGCCCATCTACGAAGTCGGCGAACACGAGGGCCGCCACTACTTCAGCATGAAGCTCATCGAGGGCGGAAGCCTCTCCCAACGCAAGGCGGACCTCGCCCCGTCCCCCGACCTGCCGAGAGCCGAGGCGAGGCGACGGCAGCGGGAGATCGCCCGACTGATGGCCCTCGTGGCGCGGGCGGTGCATCACGCGCACCAGCGCGGCATCCTGCACCGCGACCTGAAGCCGGCCAACGTCCTGCTCGACGCGGCGGGACAGCCGCACGTCACAGACTTCGGGCTGGCCAAGCGGGTGGAGGGGGACAGCGCCCTGACGCGGACGGGTGCCATCATCGGCACGCCGAGTTACATGGCCCCCGAGCAGGCGGGCGGAGAGGGGGCGCTGACGACGCAGACGGATGTCTACGGGCTGGGTGCCGTGCTGTACGAGCTGCTGACGGGCAAGCCCCCCTTCAAGGTCGGCAACGTGCTGGACACCCTCCTCATGGTCCGCCAAGAAGAGCCGGTGCGTCCGCATGTAGTCAACCCTCTGGTCGATCGTGATCTGGAGACCATCTGCCTGAGGTGTCTGGAGAAGGAGCCGGATCGGCGCTACGGCAGCGCCGAAGCGTTGGCGGACGACCTGCATCGCTTCCTGGCGGACGAGCCGGTCCGGGCGCGGCCCGTGGGGCAGCCCGAGCGGTTGAGGCGCTGGTGCCGCCGACACCCCGGCATCGCGTCGCTGGTCGGGGTGGCGGCCTTGCTCCTGACGGTCATCGCCGTCGGCGGGGTGGCGATGTCGTTGCGGCTCGGTGCCGCGCTGGGGAAAGCGAAAGAGGCCGAGCAAGAGGGAAAGGAAAAGCTCTATCAATCCCTCGTATCGGAGGCCAAAGCCCGGCGGTTCAGCCAGCGGATCGGCCAGCGGTTCGGGACTCTCGAGGCGATCCGCAAGGCGGTCGATCTGGGCCGCGAGTTGGGGAAGCCTACCTCCGCCTTCGACGAGTTGCGGAACCTGGCCATCGTGGCTCTGGCCCTGCCGGATATGCGACCGGCGACGGAATGGATCAGCGACCCGGACGAGCCGGGCTGGAACTCCTACTGGCGCGACGTGGACGGGGGCTTTCGTTGGCACGCCGTCTCGGAACAGCGGGGGGCGGTTAGCATTCGTCGGGTCGGTGATGCCGCAGGAGGGACCGAGGAAGTCGCGAGACTGCCTTCCATCGGCCCGGAGGCCCGAGCCGAGTGGAATGCGGACGGCCGCTTCCTGAGCGTCTGGTCGTGGCCGATCAGCCGCCTCCAGGTCTGGAAGATGGTGGACGACAAGCCCCTTTTGGCGTTCGAGGAGCGTGTCGATTGCGTCTCGCGGAGCTTCAGCCCGGACGGGCACCGGCTGGTGACGGTGAGCAAGGAAGGCCTGCTACGAGTGTACGATCTCGAAAGTGGAAAGGTTGTCCATTCGATACCGACCCCTCCGGCGGGGCACGTTGCCGTGGCTATTCACCCCCGCTTGCCTCGGGCGGCGGTGGGCGTGCTAGGGCACATACTGATCCTCGACCTGGAAACCGGCAAGGAAGAGGGCCGCTTACCCACCCTCGGTATACCGAAACCGCTCGCCTGGCACCCGGACGGTGAGTTACTGGCTGTCGCTTCGGGCGATCAGGTCGAAATGTGGGACGTGCCGCACCAGCGGCGAACCTGGCGTGGCGAACACAAGGGCGGCAACGAGGGGGCCTGCTTCGATCCGGCAGGAGACGTGATGGCCAGCCGGGGGTGGGGACACGGTCAGAAACTATGGAATCCGCACACCGGCCATACGGTCTTCGCGAAGGTGGGGGAGGGCATCCGCTTTGGCTCGAACGGTCGTCTCGCGCGGCTGTTCCCGGACGATGAGAACCCACGCCGGTGGCCTTTAACCCGGTACGAGCCTGCGCGGGAGTATCGAACTCTGGTCGCCGGACTCGGCGAACCCGAAGTGGGGCATTACCAGAATTGTAGCGTCCACCCGGACGGCCGACTGATTGCCGTTGCCACGTTGCGAGGCGTCAGTTTCATGGACTTACTCACCGGAAGCGAGCGTGCCTTCCTGGCGTCCGGGTGCTGCTGCGTCCAGTTCGAGCCGGACGGCAGTCTGCTCGCGAACACGCAGGCTGGCCTGCAGCGCTGGCCGGTTCGAATCGACCCCAACGCGCCGCACCGCCTGCGGATCGGCCCGCCCGAGCGCATCCCCGTTCCCGTCCCGGCGGCGATCTCGCGGTTCGTCGTCAGTGCAGACGGGAAGGTGTTGGTCGGGTCCAACCCCTACCGCGATGGGGCTTTCGTCTGGCCCCGCGACCGCCCTGAGGAAGCCATCCACCTGATGCCGCATCCGGACTGTCGTTTCGTGGCCGTCAGTCCGGACGGCAAGTTGGTGGCGACTGGTTCGTTCAGCGGGACGGGGCTCAAAGTTTGGAACGCCCGAAATGGCCAACTCGTCCGCGAGTTCTTGCCTGGATCTGGGTACACATTTCCTTATTTCAGCCCCGACGGGCGCTGGCTGATCAACGTCGCCGGACAGAGGTGGGCCGTCGCGGACTGGACCGAGGCACCCCCCTACCCCAGCGGCAGTGAAATGGCCTTCGCTTCCCCCGGTCTACGGCTGGCGGCCTGTGCCGGTAAGGGGTTCACTCATCTCATCGACCCCGAAACCGGCCGAGAACTGGCCCGGCTCGAAGACCCGAACCAGGACAGATTTCAATCGATCACCTTCAGCCCCGACAGCACCCAGTTGATCGGCACCACCAACGACAGTTCCTGCGTCCGCGTCTGGGATCTGCGGAAGATCCGCGCGGGACTCGTCGAACTCGACCTCGACTGGGCCGCCCCCGCTTACCCGCCGGAGCCGACCCCCGTAGCCCGGACGCCGTTGCAGGTGGAAGTCATCAGCGAGGCACCGGCTCCAGGCGGACCGATCCCCGAATAGGGAGGGTTCCGTCCGAGAGAACTCGCCCTCTCGCAATTCGTCATCCGCCCAGGTAGGGCCGGATACCGCGAGATCATCGAGCGAATCTATCGGAGGAGACATTCATGACGATCCGCACGCTCATTTCACCCGTCTCCCTCGCCCTGCGCTCCATCCCGGCCCTGTGCGCCGACAAGGAGGTTCTCCGCCCCAAGGGCCACTGGCCCCAGTGGCGCGGCCCTGATCGGCTCAACCTCTCCCCCGACAAGGGGCTTCTCACGAAGTGGCCCAAGGATGGCCCCCCTCTGGCCTGGCAGGTCAACGGCATCGGACAGGGCGTCGGCCCCGTGGCCGTCGCGGCTGGGAAGGTCTACATCCTCGGCCACCGCGACAAGGACGAACACCTGACCGCCATCGACGAGGCCGTGAGCCACGCGAGACGGTCGCTCGAGAGGAAGTTGCAGCTCATCCGCGAGACCTGGGAGAGGGAGTTGACGACGTGAAATCGACCGAACCGCTGGAACGCCGAGACCTGGACCTGGCGAGACGCTTGGATCGGGCGTGCAACGATTTCGAGGGGGCCTGGAGCGCCGGGCGGCCTCGCATCGAGGATCATCTCGCGGGCTGGCAAGGGGCGGAGCGCGCGGCGCTGCTGCGCGAACTGGTGCTGCTGGACATCGACTACCGCCGACGTGCCGGCGAAGCATGTACGGGGCAGGACTACGGCGCGTTCACCGACCTCGACGCGGAGTGG
>JANXSH010000165.1 GCA_025356615.1 Planctomycetia bacterium
GGAGTCGGGCACCGGCAAGGAACTCGTCGCGCGGGCCGTCCACCGCTACAGTTCGCGGCGCGATCGGCCCTTCCTGCCCGTCCATATCGCCGCGCTGAACCCGAACCTGGTCGAGAGCGAGTTGTTCGGCCACGCGCGCGGGGCCTTCACCGGAGCCGCCCAGGCGCGCGACGGCCTCTTCACCCTCGCCGACGGCGGGACGGTGTTCCTCGACGAACTCGCCGACATCCCGCTCCCCGTCCAGGTCAAGCTCCTGCGGGCGCTCGAGTACGGGGAGATCCTCCCCGTCGGGGCGTCGCAGCCGGTCCGCATCGACCTCCGCATCCTGACCGCGACGAACCAGGATCTCCCGCGCTGCGTCGCCGAGGGGCGATTCCGCCAGGACCTCTACTTCCGGCTCAACGGCTTCGAGGTCCACCTGCCCTCCCTGCGCGAGCGCCCCGAAGACATCGAGCCGCTCGCCGCCCACTTCCTGGGCCGCATCCGGCCCGGTGCCCTGCCGCTGTTGCCGCAGACGTTGCAACACCTGCATCGGCTCTCATGGCCGGGTAACGTGCGCGAGCTGCGCCACGCGCTCGAGCACGCAGCCATCATGGCCCGAGAGGGGCCGCTGTTGCCGGAGCATCTCCCCGCCCAGCCGGAGCAGCTCGGGCGCGACACCCCCGAGCAACTCGCGATCGTCGTCCGTCGCTGGGTCGCGGAGTGCGTGAAGGCCGGCGGCGGCCAGGCACCGCAGGAGTTGCACGACGCCCTCCTCCGCCTCGTCGAGCCTGCTTTGCTGGAGGAGGTCATTCGTCGGCTCAAGGGCAACCGCTGGGTCGCGGCACAATGGCTGGGGCTAAATCGCGCCACGGTGCGGAAGAAGCTCGCCCTATACGGTCTCGCAGATATCGCCGGCGACGACGACGAACCACCGGAGGCACCATGAACATCCTCGTCACCGCAGGCAACACCTCCGCCATGATCGACAAGGTCAGGTGCATCACCAACATCTTCTCGGGCCGAACCGGCGCGGGCATCGCTCTCGAGGCTCACCGGCGCGGCCACGCCGTGACGCTGCTCACGTCGCACCGAGAAGCGTTGGGACACAGTTTGCCAACCGGGGAGAACTGGAGCGTCTTAACGTACAAAACGTTCGAGCAATTGCATAATTTCATGAAAGACCTGATCCCGTCGGGTGAGTTCGACGCAATCGTCCACTGCGCCGCCGTCAGCGACTACCTAAGCGGGGGCATCTACGGCCTCGGGCAGGGGAACCGGTTCGACCCGGAGACGGCGACCTGGGCCGGCGATACGATGATCGACCGTGCGGCGGGGAAGGTCAAGAGCGACGAGCCGGAACTGTGGCTCCGCCTCGTGCGCGCGCCGAAACTCGTCGATCGCATCCGCTCCGACTGGAAGTTCCGCGGTGTGCTGGTCAAGTTCAAGCTAGAAGTCGGCCTGACCGACGAACGACTCCTGGTCGTTGCGGAGCATTCGCGGGTCCAATCCGACGCCGACCTCATGGTCGCCAACACGCTCGAGGGGGCCACCTACTACGCCTACCTCGGTGCCGCAGTGGGGCACTACCAGCGCGTGTCACGCAGAGATCTACCCGCGAAATTGCTCGACGCCATCGAAAGTAGAGGGACGAAATGAACGTCCTCCTCGGCGTGACCGGCTCCGTCGCCGCGATCAAGACACCCGTGTTATACGAGGCATTGCGCGAGGCGGGTCATCCTGTCCGCGTCGTGGCGACGAAAGCTTCGACGTACTTCTTCGACCCTTCGGGTCTCTCATCGACGCCTACCGGCCGGCGTGATCGTGACATCGTCTCCCTCGACGAGGACGAATGGCCCGGCGAACGCTATCAGCGTGACGACTCGGTCTTGCACATCGAGCTACGCCGCTGGGCCGAGGTGTTCGTCGTCGCGCCGCTCGACGCGAATACGCTGGCGAAACTCGCCGCCGGGCTGGCGGACAACTGTCTGACCTGCGTCTGGCGCGCCTGGGACACCATGCGGCCCATAATCCTCGCCCCGGCGATGAATACGCTCATGTGGCAGCACCCACTGACCGCGCGACACCTCCGACGCCTCGCCGAAGACGCCGGCCTCGCCGCGCCTCCCCTCGGCGAAGACGACCTCGCCGAATGGATCAACACCCGCGCCCCGCGCTTGCGAATCATCGCCCCGGAGAGTCGCCGGCTCGCGTGCGGTGATGTCGGCGTCGGAGCGATGGCGTCCGTGGAGCGGATCGTCATGGCGGTGGAGGGGTTCGAGCGGTGAGAAGGGCGGCGTCGGGTGGGTGTGTGGTCTATCGTTTATACACGAGTCAAATCGATACGGGACGCAGAGCGTCCAAAGAGCATTCCCACGCAGAGCGTGGGAACGCGATCGACGCGGAGCGTGGGAACGAGAAGGGATGGCTCCTTTTCTCGTTCCCACGCTCCGCGTGGGAATGCCCTGCGGACGCTCTGCGTCCCGTGTCGTTGCGACTCGTGTATAAACGACAGGTGTGTTGTAACACCATCTCTGTAGACGACCCGCCATTCCGCCGCAACGGGAGTTGGACCCGAATCCCTTCTCCCTGAACAGCTCGCTTCGATCAACCCGCCTTATCTCTGGACGATGTTGGGGTTAGGTCTTCGGGGCACTCGACTCACGGCATCAACTTCTTCAACAGCGCGTCCCGCAACTCCATGCAGGCGAGGCCCGCTTTCTTCCCCCCCTGGTTGGTGACGACGAGGATCGCGAGATCCTTGGAGGGCACGAGGAGCGCGCAGGCGTAGTTCATCGTGTTGCTGCCGTCGTGGGCGAGGAAGACGCCCGATGGGTTCTTGACATAGATCCAGCCGCCGGGCGTGTACTCCAGCCCCTTGGCCAGGGGCCGGTGGAGCTTCTTGTACGCCTCGGCGGGCAGGAGGCCCTTCTTGCCCTGAGCGCCTTTCAACTGGTCGGCTATGAACTTGCCCCAGTCGCCGAGGGAACAGTGGACCCGACCCGCCGGCCCCATGACCGGGGGGTTGTCGGTCATCGGGCCGGGTTCGACGGGCTTGCCGTTCTCCCCGTGTTGGAGGGGCTGATCGACCTTGCCGCGCGTGCCCATCGGGCCGAATCCGGCGGACTTCATGTCGAGCGGTGCGAAGACGCGCTTCTTCATGAGCGACTCCCAGTCGCCCTTGCCCGCGCGCTCGGTGATCGCCCCGGCGATGACGTACCCCAGATTCGAGTAGACGAACTTGGCACCAGGGGCGACATCCGGCTCTTCCTCGAGAGCCTTTTTTGCCGCGCTCGTGCGGGCCGAGTGGACGGGAGCCTTCTGAGAGAACTGCCCCCACCCGCCGGGGATGTCGCCCACCAGTCCGGCCCGATGCGAGAGGAGTTGTCCGAGCGTGACCGCGCGGAAGTCCTCGTGCATCTTCTTGGCGAGGTCCGGCAGCGCCTTTTCGAGGGTCGTGTCGTAGCCGAGCTTCTTGTCCTGCACCAAGAGCGCGACGAGCAACGCCGTCATCGCCTTCGTGTCGGAACCGATGTGGAAGCGATCCTCGACCGTCGCCTTGGCGTCGCCGCCGCGCTTGCGGACGCCGACCACATCGACCAGCACCACGCCGGAGGCCCGGACGATGGCGACCCCCATCGCGGGGAGGTCGTGCTTCTTGTGGACCGCCTCGAGTTCCGTGCGGAGTTGTTTGGCGTCGATGGGTAGAGCAGGCTCGTCGGCGCGGGCCGTCGAAGCAAGCAAGGCGACGAGGAGGACGTAGCGCATGAGAATCACCTCGAGGGCATTGGGGCCGACGAGGTGATCTTATGGGAGAACGCAGGGGATTGGCCAGCGAGGCGGGACGGCGATTCCAAGATCAGAACTTGAGCTCCAGCCCTGCCGTGATGCCCTGCACCCAGAAATCGGAGTGCGCCACCGGGGCGAGCGGGTTGGCCGGCCCTACGAGCGTCTGCGAGGCGGTGCCGTTGATCGCCGGGGATTGGCTCGGGTTGATGAACGAGTCGATCTGGTCGCCGGGCCGGGCGACGGTGTTGATGAACAGGAATTGATACCCCAGCGACAGACGCATCCAGGCGGTCGGCTGCCAGTTAGCCGAGAACTGGAACTCGGGCACCAGGGCGATGCGGTCGCGGCCCGCGAAACCGCTGTTCGTGCCCAGGGCGTAGTAACCCGCGTTGATCGTCTGCGCCGCACCGAACCCATTGTTGATGTTCGTGACCAGCGAACCCGCACTGCTCGTCTCCTGGCGTATGTGGCCCAGAGCGATCTTGCCCGTCGTCGTGAGCGTCACCAGGCCGACGCAGTAGTCGCTGCGGAGGCCGAGCTGTCCGCCGTTGAAGTCGTTCGCGGTGTGGAAGGCGTCCGTCGTGCGGAAGACATCGCCGACGGTCGGATCGTTGTTCATCCGGGTCGTGGAGAAGGTGAGGTTCTCCTGGAGCGACAAGTTGCGGTAGCCAGCGAGGCCGATGAAGTGGACGCCGAAGAGGTTGCCGAAGTCCGTCCCGGCGGTCACTTCCCAGCCCTGGAGCTGGGTCGTCACCCTGAGATCAACCCTCCCGATGATCCCGGTGCCGGGCGTTGCGACCGCGACGGAGGATTGGACGCCGCCGTTCGCGGCATCTTGGAAGGGGATCGCCAGCACCCGCGACCCGATCGCTCCGTTCTCCGACAGGGCGCGATGGCCGGACGACTGGCCCAGGAATAGGTAGCTGACTTCGAGGCCCATCGGCACATCGGGCAAAACCCACCCGCCGAGCGTGAATCGTCCCCCCGTCGTGGAGGTGAAATTGATCGACTTGTCGAGAAGGGGCAGCGTGCCGGCGTTGCCCAGAAGCCCAGGCGCACCATTCGGGCCGACGAGATCCACCGGCCCCGTGGTCACGAGTGTCGGGATGTTCATGTTCTTCGTCCACATGAGCAGCGCTTCGCTCGTGAACCAGAACCGCGCGGCGGACTCGCCACCAGGGGCGGCCGGCGTGAAGATACCCCGCAACCGAGGGAGAGGGGCCAATGCCGCGCCGGGCAGCCGACGCAGACCTCCCAGGCCCGGCAAGATCTTCGCACTGCCTGCGCCGACGGTGTCCGGCGCGTCTCCTGATGATTCACCCGCAGGAGCAGCGCCTTCCGCCGGCATTCCGGGCGGTAGCGCGGGAGGAGCCGTCAAGAGGGGAGGCGCACCCGTCGAGGGCATGCCCTCGGGTACGATTTGCCCCATCGCGAACATGGGCCAGGCGAACACGATGCCCAGCCCCGCCATCCACAGTGCATGTCGCACTTTCATCGCCTGTTCCCCCTCGTAGCACGAGACTCCCTCTGCAATCATTCCACTCTATCCATCGGCTCGTTACCCCTCGCGCCGTCAGCCGATCCCTCACGCGAAGCGTAACCCGCGCATCCGACTCGGCCGGACCGTCTGTTCACGAAGACGGGGCGGTCCGGGTGTTCCAGGCGGACGGCACGCTCCGAGGTTACTTGTTCTCTATAAATGGTAAGCTCCGAGTCGCTCGAATCGCCCTACACCTTGACCTGTCGTACCAATGTGAGACAATCAAGGTGTGGATCTTCGCCATTCTTCGCGTCTTCGGGTTCCGTCGCATGAAACGATGCCTCCTGCTCGGGTTCTTG
>JANXSH010000175.1 GCA_025356615.1 Planctomycetia bacterium
CGATATAGTCTCCTTGCCAAGTCTTTGAAAAACGTGCCCTCAGCGAAGCAGTTTGCGTCGATCCACGCTTACTGAACAAACGCTTTATCATTGTCCTGTAATCACTTACGGCTGGAAAATAACTCCTAAACCCTAGTCTGATCTCCTCCACGCATTCATCGAGCGTCTTCCCAAGGAACAACTCGACCCATTGGCCCGTGTGCCGCATGAACGAGAGGTCGAAGCAGCCACCGCCAGCGGGCCTCAGTCTCGCAAAGCGGTCCTCGAAAGTCGGCGAGATGGCGTTTGGGCCTGGGCAGGTGTAGACAGCGACGAGGAACAGCGTCGAACCATACCACTTCATGGTAATGTCGCTGACGTAATTAGAGCGGGAGTCTTTGTCCGGCGGCTTGATGTGCTTCGGCTTCAGTTCCTTGTCGATCAGGTCACGCACCTTCGCCTCGATCTGGGCCTTTGCCGTAGCGTCCAGGGCCTTTGAAGCGCCACCTGACGAGGGAGAATAGAACCATCCCCGCGACTGTTTCTTCTTCGCCACGATCTCACCTCCCTCATGCTCTTACTCTCATCGCCGTCTTCTCGGACCATGCCTGAGAGGTTACAGTTTTCTCCCGGATTCGCTGTTATCCTATACGTTTGCGGCTCGATCTTCGCACGCTATCCGCTCGCCCTCCGGCGAATTTCTCGGATCAAAAATGGCTCGCGCCCTTGTCGGGGCGGCGAGACACTGCTATAAACACTCTTTCCTCGAAATTGCAAGCGTGGAGTGGATACCCATGAAGGTTCGTTCCAGTGTGAAGCGGATCTGCGAGAGCTGCAAGATGATCCGCCGGCACGGGAAGTTGTTGGTGATTTGCAGCAACCCCCGGCACAAGCAGCGGCAGGGCTAAAGGAGATCGACCGTGCCTCGTATTCTCGGTGTAGACCTGCCAAGTGACAAGCCCACGCACATCTCGTTGCGCTACCTCGTCGGGATCGGCCCGACGCGATCGCTGGAGGTGTGCGAAAAGGCGCGCGTCGATCCGCAACGGCGGGCGCGCGAACTGAACGACGACGAGATCGCCCGCATCGCGACCATCCTCGATCGCGAATACACGATCGAAGGGCCGTTGCGCCGCGAGATCCAGCAGAACATCCAGCGGTTGCAGCACATCGGCTGCCTCCGCGGCATGCGACACCGTCGGCACCTGCCCGTTCGCGGCCAGCGCACCCGGACCAACGCCCGGACACGCAAAGGCCCGCGAAAGACGGTCGCCGGCAAGAAGGGCGTCAAGGACGCCAAGTAATTCCCGTCGGGCGGGGACCGTCCGGGCGCTGAACCAGCGTCGGGGCGTCCCCCGTCCGTCGTTCGCATCGACATCCGAGAGGCATCGAACGTGGCGAAGAGCAAGAAACGCAAGCAGAGGCGGAACGTCAGCCGTGGCATCGCCCACGTCAAGGCAACGTTCAACAATACCATCGTGACGATCACCGACACCAACGGCGATGCCCTCTGTTCCGCCTCGGCGGGTACGGTCGGCTTCAAGGGGAGTCGCAAGAGTACCCCGTTCGCCGCCCAGCGCGCCGCCGAAGTCGCCGCCGAGCGTGCGTCGAAGTTCGGCATGAAGGAGCTGGAGGTTCGCGTCAAGGGGCCAGGCTCCGGGCGCGAGTCGGCCATCACCGCGCTCCAGCAGGCCGGGATGAGCATCAAGGCCATCGAAGACGTGACGCCCCTGCCGCACAACGGCTGCCGTCCCCCCAAGAAGCGCCGAGTCTAAAATAGCTGTCCGCTGTCAGCTATCCGCTTTCAGCCAGACAGACAGACGTAACCCCGTCCGATGTGTGATCCATCAACGAGAAGAGTCCGCCGTCGCCTTCTGGCCGACGGCTGATCGCTGATAGCTGAGAGCTAAAACCGAATGGCGCGAACCATCGATCCCGTCTGCAAGCTGTGCCGGCGTGAAGGCATGAAGCTGTACCTCAAAGGCGCGCGGTGCGAAAGCCCCAAGTGCGCCATCGAGCGGCGCAACGTCGCGCCTGGCATGCACGGCTACCGCAAGGCGAAGCTGAGCGAGTACGGCATCCGCCTCCGCGAGAAGCAGAAGCTGAAGCGATTCTACGGCCTCATGGAGCGGCAGTTCCGCCGCTACTTCGCGCTGGCCTCGCGCTCGCCGGAGAATACCGGCGAGGTGCTGATGACGCTCCTCGAGCGTCGCCTCGACAACGTCCTGCACCGGATGGGCTTCGCCGCAAGCCGGGCGGCGGCCCGGCAGATCGTGCTGCACGGCCACATCACGCTCAACGGCCGGCGGTGCAGCATCCCGAGCATCCTGGTCAGCAAGGACGACAAGATCGCCGTCAAGGTTCGCGAACGCTCGCGCCGCAAGGGGCCGACGGAGGGCGAGGGCAGCAAGCGCCCGCGCAACGCCACCGCCACCATCCGCCAGCACATGGCGGAACACAACGCCCCGCCGCCGGACTGGCTGAAGGTCGTCTCGAACGACCCGCCCGAGGGCGAAGTCCTGCGCCTGCCTAGTCGGTCGGACGTCGACCCGCGCATCCGCGAAGAGATCCGCGAGCAGCTCATCATCGAACTCGTCTCGCGCTGAGTCGCGTGGCG
>JANXSH010000213.1 GCA_025356615.1 Planctomycetia bacterium
CCCCCGCCGACACCCAGGACGCCGCCGCCGTTATCTTCGCGCGATTCCTCGACACGCACGCCCTCGTCGGCCTCGACGATGTCCTCGCGCGCTACCCCTTCGAGCGGTCGTGGGCACGGCGGCAACTCGATGCGTGGTTGCGCTCGGGTCGGGCGGTCGTCGTACCGGGCGAAGGGGACGGTCGTTTTGCCTCGCCGGGGAACCTCGATCAGGTGCAGCGGACGAGCCTCGGCCTGCTGCGGCGCGAGGTCATCACCTGCCCACCGGCGCAGTTCGTCGAGTTCGTCTTGCGACATCAGCGGATTCACACCGCCGACCAACGCGGCGGCAGCGAGGCGCTCGGCGAAGTGCTGGAGACGCTCGCCGGCCTCGGCTTGCCGGGGATCCTCTGGGAAGAGACGGTGCTTCCCGCGCGCGTGCCGGGCTATCAGGCGCGCTGGCTCGACGCCTGGATGGCGGGGGGCACCGGCGTCTGGGTCGGACGGGGGAAGGCGGGGCCGGGCCTCGACGAGGTCGCGTTCCTGCCGCGCGCCTTGCTCATGCAACTCGGCGTCAGCGTTTCCGCCGATGACCCGCCTCTGAGCGAGGCCGCGAGCAAGATCCTCTCGCTCTTGCAGGAGCGCGGGGCCGCGTTCCTGACCGACCTCGCCGTGGACAGCGGCCTGACGCCGAACGTCGTGCGCGAGTCGCTCTGGGAGTTGGCCCGACGGCGCAGGGTGACGAACGACCTGTTCGATGTCGTCCGCCGGGGCGAGCAACCCGACCCCCTCGCCGTGCTGCCGAACGGCAAACGCGGCCCGTCGATGCGCTCGCTCCGCCGGGCCGCGTCGCAGAAGCAGGAGGGGCGCTGGGCCGCCCTGCGCTGGGGGCACCCGACGCCGGAAGAGACCGCCCTGGCCCAGTGTGGGTTGCTGCTTGATCGCTACGGCATCGTGGCGCGCGAACTGGCCCTGCTCGACGACTCGCTCTTGCCTTGGCGCGTCCTGTACGAGGTTCTCAGCAAGCTGGAACTGACCGGCGAGGTGCGGCGCGGCTACTTCGTCGAGGGGCTCACGGGTGCGCAGTTCGCCACCCCCGAGGCCACCCTGGCCCTCCAAGACTTGCACGCGCCGGCGGCGACCGACGCGCCCGTCGTCCTGCTCCACAGCCAGGATCCGGCGAACCTGTACGGCTCCGGCGCGCCATTCGACATCCCGCTCCTCGACGGCGGCACACGCCACCTGCTGCGGCGTCCGGGCAACTGGCTCGTCCTGAAGCTCGGCAAGCCGATCCTCCTCGTCGAGCAGCAGGGCAGGAAGCTGACCGCCCTGCCGACCGCCGCCGAGAACGATGTCATCGCGGCGGCGAAGGTGTTGCCGCGCATGTTCGAGCACCAGCGCAGCCTCGTGGCGAAACACAAGCTCACGGTGGAGGAGTGGAACGGCCAGCCCGTCACGGCCACCCCTGGCAAGGGGTGGCTCGAGGCGGCGGGGTTCGTGCGGGACTACCAGGGGATGACGCTGTATGCGTCGTGGACGTGACGCCGGGACGGAGTAGTTCATCCATCTATTATCGATCTGGACCACGAGGCTATCTGAAAAGGATAGTCTCCGTGATCGAGGGGGGATACGCTTAAATAGGAAAAGGCTGCGGTATAAGGGTTTACGGCGAATGACCATCCCAAGAGGGGGATACGCTTAAATAGCGTCAAACCCACTGGTTCGTAGCCCTTCGTGTTGGTGAGTCGCTTCCGGTCGGTGCCGTCGAGGTTGGCCTCGAAGATGTCGAAGGTGGGGCCGAAGTCCCAGGAGTAGCGCCGCCGCGTCCGGGTTTTTGTTACTCGATTTTGTCACCGGAGCAGGAATACGCTTCAATAGAAAAATACTACCAGATAAGGGGTTACGGCTACAGCACTATCGATATACCGCCATTTGGCGGTATACGCTTAAATAGAAAATAGACTGCCGCATAAGGGGTTACGGCAAACATCTATCTCATGCGTGGGATACGCTTAAATAGCATCAGGCCCAATGTGGCAGGTATCGGGCGAGTTTCTTGGAAGTCCCCGCTTCCTGGTCCGCCTTGATCCGGCCCGCTTCGAGCGTTGCGGCGATGATCTGGGAAGCGGTGGCACTCTTGTTGTCAGGCAAGCGGAATCGCTGACGGAGCGTTTGATTCGTCATCGGCTCCCGCATCACATACCGCAATACGCAATGCTGGTAGCACGCTCGGATTCGGTCTTCTCGATCCATGGCTCGGAACGGTCTGTGGCCGAGAATGATCACGCTCGTCCGGTGATAGTCTACGATGAAATCCGGAGCAGGAAGTTGGGATGACTCAGCTGCGTCGATCACTTGGTCGATTCCGCTGCTTTTTTCCTCGCAGATATGCATGCGCCGCATCAGGTCGGCCAACCGCTCATTGCGTGACTGGTAGCCATCGATGAACCGCTCCACAGGCACGATTGGCTCGCCAGGATTTGAGATTTCTACCCGGTTCGAGTAGACCTCGATCATCACCGAGGTGCCAGTCATGCTGAAATCCTGGTGAATGACCGAGTTGGCGACGAGTTCTCGAATCACTATCTCAGGCAACAGTTTCACCTGCCGGCGAAGCGCCTCTTCGACGACCTCGTTCTGGGGTAGTTGGCTCATTACGAACGCCACCAGCGGTTGAAACCCCACCGCATAGCCGCTCTCCCATGTCTGGTCCAGTTTCGTCTTCATCTTCGAGATGCTCGTATAGACGACGACCCGAACCGCCTTCCGCGAGATGTCGGGGAAATCCGTGAGCCGGCGTGCCAATAGGATCGCCCCCAGACGGCGAACCGAGTACATGCTATCAGTCTTATCGATCAGTCGTTCGGACTGGAGTTGCTCCAGAACTGCTTTCTGACTCGTGGGATACGGACGCCCCAGGAGTGAGAAGTAAGTCTGGGTGTCGAGCAGGTCGATCACTTCTTGCGGCGACATCTCGCTTCGGGCGGGTTCCTCCAGCCAGTCTGGCTGACCTTCCGCAAAGATTTTCCGCAGTCGGTCTTCACTCATCGGTATGAGTTCTTCGCCCGAACGCATCAGGTAAGCACCGCCCAAGTGGTAGGCCGTGCCACGCGGACGGGATGGGATGTGAAAAACGACTACACGCCCACCGGAATGCGTAACCTCCTCGATATCCACTCGAAACCCAACCGCTCTGAACAAGATTTCGGCCATCGCCACCGGATTATCGAAGGCTGCGGACCCGACCACACGGCGGGGTGGCTTGTCGCTTACTCCAAGCAGGAGAAATCCCCCGCCCTCATTGGCCAACGCAACACAGTATTTGAACAGTTTGGTGTTGTCATACTGCGTCTTCGCCTCCTTGAACTCCAGACGTTGGTGCTCTGAACGACTCAGCAACCATAGGTCGATTTGGGCTGGCGTCGTGGCCATTGTGTTACTCCCTGCGGGATCCATTCTCCGCCGCATTTCTCCAGTTCGACGTATGAATTCCTGTGGAGAGGTCTACTCCGTCGGCACGACGAAGTCCGCGATGTACAGTTGCGCCCCCGGCTGCTTGCCGTCGCGCGTCGAGGTCCACATGAGCTTCTTGCCGTCGGGGCTGAACACCGGCAGCACGTCGGCCCCTGGGGCGTGGGTGATGCGGACCTTCTTGCCCGTCTCGATGTTCATCCAGTACAGGTCGTAGTTCGGCCGGCCCTTCACGCCGTGGTCGGCCCCGGCGTAGATGATGTGCTTGCTGTCCTTGTACCAGTACGGCCCCCATTGCACCCAATTCAGGTCGCTGGTCAGGACGCGCTCGTTCTTGCCGTCCGCGTCGATGACGTAGAGTTGGAGTTGGTCCTTCTTCTTGCGGTCGGCGCGGAAGATCACGCGCTTGCCGTCGGGCGAGAAGAACGGGCCGCCGTTGTAGCAGCCCGGCGCGTCCGTCAGCTTGCGGACGTTCTTGCCGTCGCTGTCCATGATGTAGAGTTCGTAGTTCCCCTCGCCGGAGCGGTTCGAGCAGAAGACGATCCGCTTGCCGTCGGCGGAGTAGCTGCCCTCGGCGTCGTAGCCCTTCGTGTTGGTCAGCTGCTTCCGCCCGCTGCCGTCGAGGTTGGCCTCGAAGATGTCGAAGGTGGGGTCGAAGTCCCAGGAGTAGCGCCGCCGCGTCTTCGTCTTGCGCTCCTCGTCGCGGAGCTTCTTCTCGGTCGCGTAGTGGTCCTTCGCCTTGGGGTCGAGGTCCGTGCTGGCGTAGATGATCTTCTTCCCGTCGGGGGAGAAGTACGAGCAAGTCGTCTTGCCGACGCCCGTCGAAACGCGGCTGAACTTGCCGGAAGCCAGGTCCATCGTAAAGATTTGGTAGAAGGGATTCTCGGCGCTCTTTTCCTCGGCCTGGAAGCTGATGGTCTTCCCGTCCGGCGAGAAGTAGCCTTCGCCCGCGCGGCTGAACGCGGCGGGGAAGGTCAGTTGGCGGATGTTCTTGAGATGGGCCGATTCCGCTTGTTTCCAATCGGTCGGGTCTGCCGCACTCAGCGACAGCGTGGTAGCCAGTATGATCGACAGCATGCCGAGGTCCCTCATCTTTCACCAGCCAATCGAGCCGGGCGACGGTTCGAGGACTATTATAGGAATCGAACGTCCCCGTAGCCCCAAGAGAGTCTCCAGATGCTCGCATCCTCCACGTCGATCGTATGGGCCGACCTGCCCAAACTGCCGGTCACGATCCCCGGCGTGCCGGACGATGTCGCCTTCCTCGGCGTCGTCGGCATCGGGGCGTTCCTCGTCCTCCTGCTGCTATTTACCATGCTCCGGCGAGGGAAGAAGGTCGATCCCGAGGGCGGCCTGGGCGAGGATCTGTCCACCCTGCCGCCCGCGCCGAAGGGGCAGCGCCACTATCAGCTCTTCATCATGAACCAGCCCGCCCGCCTCCGGCTCGTCGTCATCGCGCCGGTCGGCAAGAAGACCGTGGGGAAGGTCGATAGTGCCCTCGAGCAAATCTTCCGCGGCCTCGGCGAGGTGTCGTTCGACGACAAGCCGCGCGTCCGCATCTGGCCGGCGCAGCTCTCGACGACCGGCTTCGCCCCGACGTTCTTTCGCCTGACGAAGTCGCCGGACGCCGACGGCCGGCCGTCGCGGTTCGTCCTGCTCGCCGGCCCCGCGCGGGCCGGGTCGATGCCGGTGCTGTTGGCGCTCGTCGTCGAGGTCAGCGAGTTGTCGAAACTCGGCAAGATGACGATGACCGAGACACAGTGGGGCGAGGTTCTGCGCGTCGAGAATGCGTGATGCGGGTCGGGCGGGGCGCATGAAAGATCCGGAAGTGGACCAGTCCCTGGGGGGCTAGGGAGCCAGGCACCACCTCCGGATGTGCGGTAACAATCCTCGTGCGGCCGGTGGGCCGAGTGAGGAGAATTTATGAGGCAACGGGCCGTTCGGAGAGGGACATGAAAGGGAGGATCTATCCCCCTATTTGATCTTATATGGTTCGACGGTACTCTGTCAAGGACCGAGTGACGAATTCAGGGGGACGGGCGGTGCCGCACGGCTGATGCCCGGTGTGACTGCGGAAGTAGGCGATCGAGCAGGAACGTCGTAGGGTGGGTCGAGCAACGCGACGCGGGGCGAGGCCCACGCGGAGGGGCGGTGTCGGTCGCTCCCCTGATCCTAGCCTGTGTGAAGGACGCTATCCCCGAATCGCATGTGCCTCGCATCGCTTCGCGTTGCTCGACCCACCCTACGACGTTGCCTACTTCCATCGTCACACCCCTCCCTCGGATTGATGCGCGATCGGGGTATGAAAATCCTGGGTGGGTGCTACAATAGTTGGGTAAATGAAGGATCCCGATCGAGAGCTTACCCGAAGAACCGAATCATGCACGATATCGACGAACGCAAACGCTGGTCCGATCTGCTCGACGACCTCGGCCTCCCGCCGGAATCGCAGGCCGCCCCTCGACCCGTCGTGAAGGCGGCTCCCCCGCCCGCTCCCGTTCACGTCGAGGAAGTGCCCGCGCATGAGCCGGCGGCTTCTCCCGTGGTCGAGCCTGTCGCCGAGGCGGCCCCCGAAGTGCCTCCCGCGCCCCGGTCTCGCCGCAAGAAGGCTGCCCCCGCGCCGGATGCGGAGACCGAGAAGGAGCCTGCGACTCGGCCCCGCCGCAAGCGACGGACCACCAAGACCGAAGAGGTGGTCGAGGAGGCTCCCGCGACCGTCGAGGATCCGGCCCCCGTCATGGCCGTCGCCGAGTCGGCTCCGATCCAGACGCCGCCGGAACTGCCCGCCGTCGTGCCGCCCCCGACGATGCTCGAGGCACCACTGCCCGAGAGCATGGAGGCTGAAGGCGACGGGCCGCTCGACTCCGAAGGCGAAACGTCGCCCAACGGCGAAGATTCGTCAAAAGGCCCCCGAAAGCGCCGACGACGCCGACGACGCAAGCCGTCCGACGCCCCGGACGCATCGACTGTCGCCGGTGTGGCGCTAGCCGAAGAGGCCCTCGAAGACTCTGCGGACGACGACGAGGAGACTCCGTCCCTCGCATCGGAGATCGTGGAAGAGGACGAGGAGGAGCCTTCCGAGACGCCCCAGGCTCTCGAGGAGGACGCGGACGAATTCGAGGATCTCTCCAACCTCGACATGCCGAGCTGGGCCGAGTTGGTCGGCTCCCTCTACCGACCACCGGATCGTTGATCTGCCTACCTACCCCACAGCAAGGACGCGAACCGCTCGGCGAAGCCGACCGCCGGGCGGGATCCTGCCGCGCCCTTCCTCGAGGATATCCATGGCCGACGTCGTCGTTGATCTGATGGCACCCGACGACCTCGCAGAGGTCGTCTCGCTCTACAACCAAGTGTTCCGCCCCGCGCAGGACCAGGAACACTTCACGCGCCGATACCTCGGTCGGCACAACATCGTCCAACTCGTGGCGCGGAGCCAGGATCGGCCCGTCGGCTTCCTCCTCGGGTTCGAGATGAAGCCGCGCGTCTTCTTCCTGTGGTTCCTCGGCGTCCTGTCGTCCCACCGCCGCCAGGGGGTGGCCTCGCAACTGCTCGACGCCTTGCACGAGTGGTGCCAGCAGAACGAGTACGAGGCGATCCGTGGCGAGTGCTTCAACGGCCAGCGCCCGATGCTCCACCTGGGGATGGAATACGAGTACGACATCATCGGCCTCCGGTGGGACGCGGACCACGGGGACAATCTGATCTTGTTGCAGAAGACGCTGGCGTGACTCGCCCTCACAACTCGACCTGCATCTCGCTCAATAGTGGTGCGAGCAGGCCGAGGCCGTGGTGCGTCAGGGCGTTCTGTTGCAGGCGTAGCCGGCGTAGGCCGCGCATCCAGGGGGCGCGGGCGAGGTGATAGGCCCCGTCGTCGTCGAAGTCGTTGCCGGTCAGGTCGAGTTCGCGCAGCGACTCGAGCGGGACGGAAGCGAGGAACGCGATGTCGTGGTTGTCGAGGCCACAGTGCGCGAGATCGAGTCCGACGACCTCCGCGAGGATGGCGGTGCCGTTCCTCGCCGGGCCGTCCGGGGGGTCTTCTGGTTCGTCCAGTCCCATGACATGCACGATGAGGTCGAGGCCGGCCATCTGCTCGCCGCCCGAAGTCCCGATGGGGTTGCGCGCCAGCCGTAGCCAGACGGGGCGAAACGCCCGCCGGGTGCGTGCGAGGGCCAGGACGCCGTCGCGCGAGAGGCCGTTGTCGGTGAGGTCGAGAGCGACGATGCCCGCGAGCCATGCCGCGCCGGAAAGCGCATAGAGGCCCGCGTCGCCGAGGTTGTTCCGCGCCAGCCGCAAGACGCGCAATCGATCGAGATGAGGCGAATTCGCCAGCGCCATCATGTCGGGGCCGGTGAGTGGCTCGCGGAAGTAGTCGGCGAACTCCAGCTCACGCAGCGTCGAGAGCGATTCGCAGGCGGAGAGCGCCACCCCGTGCCCGCCCGCCTCCATCAGGCGAAGTTTCCCGACCGGCCCCAGTCGCAGCAGTGCGCGGTGGTGCGCCAGGAATTCCGCCGTCGGGAGCGTCAATTCGTGGATGAAGCCTCGCTGGAAGCGGATCGGTGCCGCCGACGGAAGCGTCTTGTGGCCGAGGATGCGCCACAGCGGCGCGGTCCATTCGTCCCAGTGAAGCTCGAGCAAGTCGCGTGCCCGCCGATTACTCCGGGTCAGGTCAGGCCCGTGCAGCGAAACGGCCGCGATCTGGAGGCGGATGAACGCGGCGCGATCGCTGTCGCCGGGGCCGTCTCGGTCCTCGAGCCAGTCGGCGTAGATGAGTCGGACGGAGTCGTCCTCGGCGTCGTCGCGGATGTCTTCGAGGAAAGCGTCTTCCGGCGTCATGGGTCACACTCCGGATCCCACCGGCCGCCCGGTACGGTAGGCCGACCCGTCGGGTTCTGCTTGTAATAGTACGCCCAGACCGGCCCGACTCGCCCCACGATTTCGACGGGAGCGAGGTCGAACCACGAAGGCGCTCCCTCGACGGCGTCGAGCCGAGCGACGAGGGCATGATCGACCTCGTAGAGTTCCCCGTGGACGACACCCCCGTCCTGCGCATGCGCGAGGCCGGGATAGCTGCCGAGGTCGTAGAGACGATAGAGCGGCGCGGAGTGGCACTCGCCGAGAAATCGTTGCCCCGCCAGCGGGTCGTGCCGACAGCCGCCGCGCATCAGAGTGCCGTAGACGAACAGCAGGAAGGTGCCGGGCAGGTCGGCTCGGGGGCGCATGAGGGATCCTCCGTCGGGAGATAATTCGCCCATGATAGCACGCCTGGGCACGGAAGAAGAAGCCCTCACCCCTCGAGGGGTGTGACTACGGAAGTAGGCATTCGAGGGGAGATCCCCCAAGCCCAGCGGTTGCAACCGCTGGGCTTCGCCTACTTCCCTAGTCACACCCCCCCCTCGACCCAGGCCGTGCAAGGGGGAGACAGAAGCGGATCGTCACCCAGACCGTACATCAGTCGATCTTGCCTGCTTCCCGAGTACATCCTGAAATGGATTCGCTTTGGACTCGACCAGAAGAGCGCGTCGCAACCAGAGGATTGAACCGCCCCCCGATAGTCGGCATCGCCCCTTCTCCGCTCCCTCCCTATTACATCCGATGCCCCCTCTGCTCGCGGAGTCCGCCGATGCGTGCCGTCCTCGCAGTCCTCCTTGCGTTCTTCCTCGCCTCCTCGGTCCACGCCAAAGAGCGCCTCAACGTCATCGTCATCCTCGCGGACGACCTCGGCTGGGCCGACCTCGAGTGCTACGGCAGCAAGTTCCACCGCACCCCGGCGCTCGATGCGATGGCGAAATCAGGGTTGCGATTCACGAACGCCTACGCCTCGGCCCCGGTCTGTTCGCCGACGCGCGCGGCCCTGTTGACCGGCAAGACGCCGGCCCGTCTCGGGATCACCGACTGGCTGCCGGGCCACGCGGTCGAGCCGGGCCATCCCCTCGCCCGTCCCGCGATCGGGCAACACCTCTCCCTCGAGGAAGTCACCCTCGCCGCCGTGCTGAAGAAGGCCGGCTATGCGACCGGGCACATCGGCAAATGGCACCTCGGCGGCAAGGGCTACGAGCCGGAGAAGTTCGGATTCTCGACGAACGTCGGCGGCGATCACTCGGGATCGCCGCTGTCCTACTTCGCGCCGTTTCGCACCAAGACGCGCACGATGCCCGGCCTCGAGAAGGCCCCCGACGGGGAGTATCTGACCGATCGCCTCGGCGCGGAGGCGGAGCGCTTCATCGACACGAACAAGGATCGGCCCTTCTTCCTCCACCTGGCCCACTACGGCGTGCATCTCCCGATGAGAGCACCGGCGAAGCTCGTCGAGAAGTACCCTGGGAAGTTGACCTTCGGCAGTCAATCCAACCCGATCTACGCGGCCATGCTCGAGAGCCTGGATACGAGCGTGGGGCGAGTCCTGCGAAAGCTCGACGCGCTGGAGCTGACCGACCGAACGCTCGTCGTGTTCACGTCGGACAACGGCGGGCTGTCGGTGATCGAGGGGCCGAACACCCCCGCGACGATCAACGCCCCCCTGCGCGAAGGCAAGGGCTACCTCTACGAGGGCGGCATCCGTGTGCCACTCCTCATTCGGGGGCCGGGCGTCGCCAAGGCGAGTACCTCGGCGGTGCCCGTCGTCTCGCACGACCTCTACCCCACTTTGCTCGCGGCGTGTGGGCTGAAAGCACCCGGCAAGATCGACGGCATCGATCTATCGAGTGTCCTCGCGGGGAAGGAGGCTCCGAAACGTGAGGCGATCCACTGGCACTATCCGCACTACAGCAACCAGGGCGGCAAGCCCGGCGGGGCCATCCGCGAGGGCAACCTCAAGTTGATCGAGTTCTACGAGGACGGTCGGCGAGAGTTGTTCGACCTCGCTGCGGACCCCGGCGAGAATCGCAACCTCGCCGCCGACCGGCCCCAGGTCGTCAAACGCCTCGCCGCGCGGCTGGAAGCCTGGCGAAAGGAGACCGGCGCGCGAATGCCGAAGGCGAACCCGAACTATGAGCCGAACCCCCCGGCGTCCGACGGCTCGATCACGCTGCACGCGCGGACCGCTCGCGTGACCGGAACGCAACTGCGCTACGAGCCGTTGCCGCACAAGGAGACGCTGGGATACTGGGTCGATGCGGGCGACACCGCGATCTGGCAGTTGACCGTGAAGAAGGCAGGCTCGTACCGCCTCGCGGTGCTGCAAGGCTGCGGCACGGGGCAGGGCGGCAGCGTCGTCGAGGTCGAGGTGGCAGGCCAGACGCTGAAGTTCACCGTCCAGGACACGGGCGGCTTCCAGAAGTTCGTCCCCCGCGACATCGGCACCGTGAAGATCGCCGCGCCGGGAAGGTACACGCTCACCCTGAAGCCGCGCACGAAGGCGAAGGCGGCTGTAATGGACGTGCGTCGGGTCGTGCTGCGACCGGCCAAATGAGGGCGAACGCGACGGGAGAAGGGAGGACGTGGCCGGGCGGTTCGCGTAAGATGAGGCGGGGAAGGTGGCACTCCGCGAATACATGCCAACCCGGTCGCCATCGGAGGAACCGTCGTGACAACCATCCTGGTCTGGGCGTGTCTCGGTGCCGCTCTCGGTCCCGCCGACAAGGGAGCCGAGTCGGCGCACGAGAAACTGGCCCCTTTCTTCCGCCCGCCCGCCGAGCTGGCGAAGGATTTCGGCGATTACAGGTCGCCCCTGCTCTTCGACGACGGCTCCCCCGTCAAGACGGCCGCCGACTGGGCCCGCCGCCGCAAGGAAGTCCTCGCGAAGTGGCACGGATTCATGGGCGCGTGGCCCGCGACGGTCGAGAAGCCGAAGATCGAGTACCTGAAGAAGGAGCGTCGCGAGGGGGTGACGCAACACCACGTCCGCATCGAGGTCGCCCCCGGCCGGATGACCGACGACGCCTACCTACTGCTGCCCGACGGCGAGGGGCCGTTCCCCGCCGTCGTGGTCGTCTTCTACGACGCGAAGACCGGCGTCGGCCTGGGCAAGTCGGTGCAGCGCGACTTCGCGCTCCGGCTCGCCAAACGCGGCTTCGTCGCCCTGTCGCTGGGCAGCGACCCCTCGACGTTCTACCCGAACAAGGACGACGTCCGCCTCCAGCCGCTGTCGTTCCACGCCTACGAGGCCGCCAACTGCTACAACCTGTTAGGGAACTTGAAGCAGGTCGATCCGAAGCGAGTCGGCATCGTGGGCCACTCCTACGGCGGCAAGTGGGCGATGTTCGCCTCGTGCCTGTACGACAAGTTCGCCTGCGCCGCCTGGTCCGACGGCGGGATCGTCTTCGACGAGAAGCGGTCGAACGTCAACTACTGGGAGCCGTGGTACCTGGGCTACGAAAAGGGGCGGACCCGCAAGCCGGGCATCCCGACGAAGGCGAACCCGCAGACCGGCCCCTACAGGAAGATGAGGGAGACCGGGCACGACCTCCACGAGTTGCACGCCCTGATGGCCCCCCGGCCGTTCCTGGTCTCGGGCGGCTCCGAAGACCCGCCCGCGCGGTGGAAGGCGCTCAACCACGCCGTCGCGGTGAACAAACTGCTCGGATACGAGGACCGGGTCGCCATGACCAACCGCAAGGGCCACGAGCCGACGCCGGAGTCGAACGAGCAACTCTACCTGTTCTTCGAGTATTTCCTGAAGTACGGCAAGGCGCTCGACGGCCCGAAGGGTCGCCGATCGCACCGAGAAAGCGAGTGAGGCATGAACCGGCTGTTCCCATGCGTCCTGTTCCTCCTGGCGGTCGGCACCCCAGCCGGGTACGGCCGTGAACCCGCCCGGTTGACCCTCACCTCGCCCAGCGGCGGCGAGGCCTGGGCCGCCGGCAGTACCCACCGGATCACCTGGAAGGCGGAGGGATTCGCCGGCACCGCCGAGGTGCGCGTCGAAGTGTCCACGGACGGCGGCAAGACGTGGACGCCGGCCGGCAAGGCGACCGCCGGCGCGGGCTCCCTCCTCTGGAAGATCCCCGACGCCCTCACCCGCGAGTGCGTGGTGCGGCTGTCCGCCCCCACCGCCGAGAAGGCGCGAAGCAAACCGCTGGCGCTCATCGCCTCTCAGGAGGTGAAGGACTACCGCTGGACGCGGGTCGCGGAGAAGGCCGAGTTCGCCCCGCGCGACGGAGCCGGGGCGCTAGTCTTTAAGGACAAGATGTGGTTCATCGGCGGCTGGAACCCCGGCGACAAGAAATCCTTCCCTCGCATCTGCAACAACGAGGTGTGGAGTTCGGCCGACGGGACCAGGTGGGCACTCGAGAAGAAGAACACGTTCCTCGACCGCACCTTCGACGCGACGCGCGACTGGGAGGGGCGGCACACGGCGGGGTACGCCGTCCACAAGGGCCGCCTGTGGATCGTGGGCGGCGACGTGAACCAGGGGCACTATCAAAATGACGTGTGGAGTTCCGCCGACGGCAGGGAGTGGGCCCACGTCAACAAGGGCAAGCCGGTCCCGTGGGGGCCGAGGGCGTTGCACGTCACCCTGGCGTTCAATGACAAGATATGGGTCATGGGCGGGCAGACGATGCCGACTTTCGCCCCGGCCCCTGAGGCGTTCCACCGCGACATCTGGACGACGAGCGACGGGGTGAAGTGGGAGCAGGTCAAGCCGAAGGAGCCGTACTGGTCGCCGCGCGGGATGATCGGCGGTAGTGCGGTGTTCAAGGGGCGCATGTGGATCCTCGGCGGCGGAACGTATGACACGCCGAAGGTGAAGTATCGTAACTTCTACAACGACGTGTGGAGCAGCGCCGACGGGGTCGCCTGGACCCGGCACGTCGAGAAGGCCCCGTGGGAGGCGCGGCAGTATCACGACGTGGCGGTCTACGACGACCGACTCTGGGTGATGGAGGGGTACGAGGGGAAGGGCAACCGCAACGACGTGTGGTACTCCGCCGACGGCGTCAACTGGTACGAGGTGCCGAAGACGCCGTGGAAGCCCCGGCACGCCGCCAGCGTCTTCGTCCACCGGAAGGCGCTGTGGATGGTGGCGGGCAACAACATGGAGAGCGACGTGTGGAAGTTGCAGCGGTCGCGGTGAATGCCGGGATGGTAAAATGCAGAGGCGAAAGGTACTCCAGAAACCCTTGGCCTCGCCGGCGCGCGACCATTTCGCGGACGTGCGCCTTCTCGTAGCAGGGTACGGGATGGCCCGCGTGTCAGTCAGCCACCACAACTCCCTCCATCCCGAGGTGGGAGCGCTGGAGAACCTTCGAGAGGTCGGCGGAGAGGCGAAGCCGTACCAGGTGCGGCAGTTCCTGAAATTGGTGGAGTGTCACAACTTAACGTTGGAGGCCGACGAATGAACGACTACCACATCAACATCTTCGCAAGCGATGAGGACGGAGGGTACGTGGCTAACCTCCCGGACCTGACCTGTTGCTCGGCGTTCGGAGCCAAGCCGGAGGAAGCCTTGGCCGAAGTCCAGCGGGTCAAGGCCGCCTGGCTGGCGGCGGCCCAAGCGACCGGTAAGCCCGTTCCCCGTCCCAAGTACCGGCTGGCGATTTATCAAACGGCGTGAGTGAGCGGTTACGACGAGTCGGGTCGAACTCGTGGGATGGTGCCCCTGGTCGCGAGGCGGTTCACAGGCGGAGCCTGCCAGACGGGAGCCCGACGACGGAGGGACGAGGTGAACATAGCACACAAGGTGATACTCGAGGAGTTGCAACGGCGTGGTTGGGGCGTCCGGTTCCGAGCAGTTCCCGCACCGATTCCGGAGGTCGTGGAACTCAGGTACGGTTGGATTCCCCTCGACCTCCGGTCCTTCGTCGAAGAGGTCGAGACTGTCGTAAGCCCCGATGACAGGGCGTGGTTGATCGCCTCGGCCGATCTGTCGGCAGACAACGACTCAGCGTTCCAATGGAATCAGTGGGAAATAGACTCGCTCGTCGCCGCCGGAAGCGATTCGCGGTTGAAACGAACCATTCGCACCTTTTGGGATCAACACTTCCCCTTGATGAATTCGGTGAAGAGTGGTTACGCCTATTTCGCCCTTCACGAGCAGAGTTTGACGGTGGTCCGCGGGGAAGAACCTGAATACGAGTACACGACCACGGTTGCGGGATCCTTTACCGGCTTTCTAGAGCTGTTACGGTCCAGCGATCGGGGACTCGCACGGTGGATATGATCGTGGTCGCCGCGGAGGAACGGCGAATCGGTACGGTGGTCCGCCTCGCGTGCAGGAGATTCGAGTTACTCGATGACTTCCGGGTGAGCAAAAGGGCGGCGTCGGGATCACTCCCGACGTCGCCCTTTCGCATCACGCGACCCGAGTTATCGATCCTCGATCGACAGCTTGATCTCGTCGCTGTTGCCCTTCAGCTCCGGCGCGTACATCGCCGACGCCTTTGCCGGCAGTGCGCGGAACTTTCCTGGTAGATAACTTAGAGATGAGTAGGTGAAGCGGAGGAAGTGAGGTCTATAATCGGTGGGCCAAGATTTGCCGTGTCCGTAGGATACATTTCATGGACCCCATCGAGCAACCTGATATCCTTGCGCGTTTCGGACAAAGAATCCGCCACCTCCGCACCGAAGCTGGATTGTCGCAAGAGGCTTTCGCGGCGCGGTGTGGTCTAGATCGGACCTATTTGGGCGGAATCGAACGTGGTGAAAGGAACGTTTCCTTGCGAAACGTCGAAGCCCTGGCCAACGCGCTGATCTTGACGGTCTCCGAATTGACCAAGGGATTGTGAGGAGTAGTTTTCGATGGTCCTGCCGGAGGAAGTTCGGGGGCTCGTTCCCGACTTGGAGCAGCTCACGGACGATCAGTTTGCCTGGGTACAGCGTCTCGTGAAGGCGATGGCAGTGCCGGTCAACGCCCGGCGCGAACCAGGCTCGGACCTCTTCCCGGATGACCGATCGTTGGGCCTTTTCTTCCTCTATCTCGTCACCCACCATACCCCCTCTGCTGAACCATTCGAGAAAGAGAAGTTCGAGTACGCCATCGAACAATTACTCGAATCGCTTGGTCGCTCGGTCGTTCGTCCCTCCTCGCGGACCAATCCGGGACTCGATCTCACCGTTGACGGCGAGGGTTGGTCCTTCGAATCAGAAGCCTCGAGAGACATCAGGCAGCAGTCGCTTCACCTATCGAAGTGGATGGAACTCGGCAAAGGGCAGTGGGTCGATGAGGATGACCTGCGGGGGTTGGCCGATCGATTCTTGCATCATTTGGCGGGTTACGATCGTATCTTCGTGCTGCGATGCCTCACGCCTGCCGATCTGGAGGATCATCACTACGAGATCGTTGAGATACCCAAGCCGCTCCTGGAGAACTGTAAGACGGCAGGCACCTTCGAGATGATGCACGCATCCAAACAGACGCCCAAGCCGGGTTATTGCCGGGTGTCGGATGACGACGGCCTGCAATACGAACTGTA
>JANXSH010000218.1 GCA_025356615.1 Planctomycetia bacterium
CTTCGATGAGCGGGATGCCCCGTCGCGCCAACTCCGCGAGCAGTCGCGGCGTCAAGGCGTTGTACCCCAACACATACGTAAGGAACACGGCGCGGGTGTTGGACGTGAGCCGGTCCAACACTTGTTCGGTGTCCATGCCGAGCGTTCGCGGGTCGATGTCCACGAAGACGGGCGCGAACCCCGCGTGCAGCACCGCGCCGATGTCCGACACCCAAGTGATCGTCGGCACGATCACCTCGCCGCCCGCGCCGTACAGCTCGCGTAGCGCGGCGATGGTGACGAGGTTCGCCGACGAACCCGAGTTGACGAACACGCTGTGCCGGACGCCGACCCACTCCGACCACTCGTTCTCGAACGCCCGCACGTTGGCGGATTGCGTTAGGATCGGGTCGTCCTGTTGGAGCAGGCTACAAACGGCGTCCAAATCCTCGCGGAGGATGTTGTTCTTCATCAGCGGCCAGTCGAGGCCGCGATTTACGGTGCAGATCATCAGAATGGCCCCCGAAACGTGATCTTCTCCAGGTCGATTCGCTCGGCGGGCACCCAGCCCGTGGCGCGTCCCTCGACCATGTCGCGGGCCGCCACGGCGATGCCACGGGCGTCGGGATAGAACAGGTCTTCCAGCGCCGGTGTCGTCGGGCACGTCGTCGGGGCGAAGCCCATGCGCTGAAGCCGAAGGTCGCGGATGTGCCCGAGGCGCTCGGCGACGCCAGCGACGATCTCGGCGGATGCGCCGCAGTTGGTCCACGCGGTATCGACGACGATGAGCCGGCCCGTGCGTTCGACCGACTCGGCGATCGTGTCCATGTCGAGCGGGCTGAGCCAGATGGGGTCGATGATCTCGGCGCGGATGCCGACCTCCTCGAGGTAGCGCTGCGCCCGCAGGCACTCCGTCTGCATGTAGGAGATGCCGACGATGGTCACGTCCTCGCCCGGTACGGTGATTCGTGCCTTGCCCGGTGCGACGACGTAATCCCCCTCGGGCACCGGGCCGGTCTGGAAGTGCAGCAGGCGGTGTTCGACGAACAGGACCGGGTTGTCGTCCCGGATGGCGGCGAGGAGGCAGCCCTTCGCGTCGTGCGGCGTCGAGGGGGCGACGACCTTGATGCCGGGGACGTGCATGAAGAAGCTGTGCAGCCCCTGCGAGTGCTGCGCCCCCTGCCCCCAACTCTTGCCGATCATCGCCCGGACGACGAGCGGAACGCTGACCTGCCCGCCGTACATGTACCGGCTCTTGGCCGCGACGTTGACGAGCTGGTTCATCGCCAGCATCAGGAAGTCCATGCGGATGTGGACGTGGACGGGGCGCAGCCCGGCCATCGCCATGCCGATCGCGGCCCCGGTCATGCCGTCCTCGGAGAGCGGCGTCCCGAAGACGCGATCGGGGCCGTATTTCTCGACCAGCCCGCGCGTCGTCCCCTGGATCGCCTTGGGGTCGTCCACGTCGAGGCCCATGACGATCACGCGGTCGTCCCGCTCCATCTCCTGGTCGGCGGCCTCGCGCAGCGCCTCGACGAACGAGATCGTCCGCGTCTCGGGGACGACGACCTCGGTGTGTTTCAAAGGTGCGGTCAGCAGCATGGGTCAGACCTCCTTAAAAGGTGACAAGGTGACACGGTGATTCGCTTCGATTGGGTGACAAGGTGACAAACTAACATTGACCTTGTCACCTTGTCACCTTGTCACTGACGTGGTTAGTTCTTTTCCTTGTAGATGTCGCGGGTCAGTTCGGCCGGCTGCGGGTAGGGGCTGGCCTCGGCGAACGCGAAGGCGTCGGTGATCTCCAACTCGACCTCGCGCTCGACGCGCGCCTTGTCCTCGCGGGAGATCATGTCGGCGAGGCGGGGCACGGCGTCGTTGTCGAGCCAGGGCTGCGCCTCCTCCTCGTCGCGGTAGCCGAGGTGGAAGTCGAGTCCGGGGCCGACGTGTTCGCGCCAGCGGTACGTCCGCACTTCGAGGAACATCGGGCCGGCCCCGCCCCGGACCTGATCGACGACCTGCGAGACGCGCTCGGTGAGCCAGAGGAGGTCGTTCCCGTCGAGTTGCTCGGCCGGCATGCCGTGGGCGCGGGCGCGGTCGCAGATCGCCAGACTCCCCTGGCGGCGCGACTGGTGCGTGTGGATGGCGTAGCCGTTGTTCTCGCAGATGAACAGGATCGGGAGCTTCTTCAGCACGGCGAAGTTGAGGCTCTCGGCGAAGACGCCCTCCTCGGTCGCGCCATCGCCGAAGAAGCTCGCGACGATCGCGTCGGACTTGCGAAAACGCAAGGCGTAGGCGTGGCCGACGGCGTTCGCGACCGTCGTGCCGACGACGGCGGACATGCCCATGACGCCCTTGTCGGGGGCGATGAGGTGCATCGACCCGCCCTTGCCGCGCGAGCAGCCGGTCGCCTTTCCGAACAGCTCGGCGACCATGGCGCGCATGCTGCCGCCCTTGGCGAGGTACAGCGCGTGGCCGCGGTAGGTGCCGTAGACGACATCACTCGGGCGGAGCGACTCGCAGACGCCGACGCTGACGGCCTCCTGGCCGATCGAGAGGTGGACGGGGCTTTTGATCCGATCAGTCGGATAGATGCGGGCGATCTCTTCCTCGACCCGACGAATCCGATAGAGCGACCGATAGAGTCGGGGTAGCATTTCGAGGGTCCTCCGTGACCACGTGTTGCAGGAACCAGGTGTAGGTCTGAGTCAGGGCGGCTTCCAGCGTCGTCGCGGGCCGCCATCCGAGTGCGAACAACGGCGACGAGTCGAGACGCTTGAGCTTCACGCCGTCCGGCTTACTGGCATCGAATAAGAGCCGACCGCGATAGCCGACGATGTCGGCAATGAGACGGGCTACCCCGGCGATCGACACGTCGGTGCCGCCGCCGAGGTTGATCGGCTCCGGTTCATCATAGTGACACATCACGAAAACGGCAGCGTCGGCGATGTCCCTCGCGCCGACGAACTCGCGCCGGGGAGTGCCGCTGCCCCAGACGGGGACCTCCGGTCGGCCCTCTCGTTTCGCCTCGTAGAATCGGCGCATCAGGGCGGGGATGACATGCCCCGTGTCCTCGGAGAAGTCGTCGCCGGGGCCGAAGGCGTTGGCCGGGATCGCCGTGACGAAGTTCGCCGCGTGTTGATCGCGGTAGGCGGCGCACAGGTGCATCCCGGCGATCTTGGCGGAGGCATACGCCGCGCTCGTCGGCTCGAGCGGCCCGGTGTGCATCGCCCCGACGCCCATCGGCTGCGATGCGAGGCGCGGGTAGCCGCACGAACTGCCGAGGTAGAGGAGCTTGCGGACGCCGTGGGCGTGCGCGACGGGCAGGAGGTTCGTGGCGACGAGCAGGTTGTCGAGCATCAAATCGGCGGGCGACTTCCGATTCAGGCCGATCCCGCCGGACTTCCCGGCGGCGACGAAGACGTACTCGGGCCGATACTCCGCGAAGAAGTCCTCGACCTGGGCGGGCGAGGTGTAGTCCGGCTCCCCCGGCCCGACGCCGACGAGGGAGTCGTACCCCTCGTCGCGCAGGCGATCGACGATCGCGGCCCCGAGCAGGGTCGATCCGCCGGCGACGAAGATGCGCGAGGTGATATTCATGACGCCTCCGCCGTGATCTCGGACGCTGTCCGCGCAATGATCGTCGTCGCCAGGACCGCGCCGCCGTCGTGCGCGCGATACCAGTCGGGGTAGTCGATCCCCCCTCCGAAAAAGGAGATCCGAAAGGGGGTGCGGCAGATGATCATTCCTTGATCCTTTCCCGATGCCCGATGTTGATCGACGGTGCCAAGCAAGTAGGTTATCGAGGCGGTCCGGGTGATCCCTCACCCGTCCGCGAGCAGGTGCCTGCCCGGAGTCTATTCTTGTCTCATGCCCAAGATGCCATGAAAGAGGCAAGGCTGTCAAGAGAGGAATAAAAGAAGTGCAGAGCGCGATAGTTGCGGATAATCACTGGAGCACGAAGGAATTCTGCCTCGGGGTCATTTCAGGCGCAATCATATTCCGGGAGAGATTGAAGGTGGAGCGGTCAAGTCGTAAATGTTGCGACAAAGATCGAGAAGCACTTTGAACGTACCAAGATGTAGAGCGTGATCTGCCACTCGACTGATTAGTTGGTTCAGGTAGGGTGCTTGGAGAACGGGGCCAGGATCCCTCTTGCTGTAGTTCAACCTTCTCTCTCGGAACATTTCTTTCAAGTAGTGATGGTGGAACTCTGCATGGTAGGTGTATCCCGGTGCAACACCCATTAATTCGGGGTCTTGTGTGGAAACGTCATAGAACTGGGCCAACGATCGAAACAGTTGTCCGCTGGGGTTTCGCTGGAAAACAGAACGGTTGCCCAGGCACCATGTTTCAATTGTGCGGTTTTGCACGATTACGCGCGTCGTGACTCCACCATCGATCTTCACCTCTGAATCGCGGATGCAGGACAAAACCTCTTCAGTGCGGTACTCGACGGACTCTTCGTCTGCATCTAGACATATCACAAAGTAAGAATACTTCCCGACGGCATTGATGTCCTCGATGGATCGGTCGAGCATACTGCCAAGCAATCGAGGATACCCTTCGCCACTGATGAGGAAGTAATTGTTCTTGTTGATGGCGTCAGGGGATGAAACGCGCGAGTAGTGCGGGAGCAAATACGATAACCAAGCAGGATATACTCGCGCCTCGGTCTGCCTCCCTTCGACCAAAAAGTAGAGGTTCATTGGGCAGTGGCCCCATCGAGGTACAATGGGCTATTCATGAGTTGTATGAACGCCTCATGGCGTGATTTGCCGATCCCCGCCTCTGCCGCGCCTATCGTGCGGACTTCGGACCCTTTCCGAGTCACCACTTTCCAATGATTCTGGGGGATATTATTGATGATATAGGGGTGATGGCTCGTAACGATGAATTGAAGACGATGCCGATGGCCCATCATGTCGCCCGTGATGTCGTCAAGACAGTTGATTCCCAGGCTGTTCTCGAATTCGTCGATCAGGATTACTGACTCGTCGGGCCAGAGGGCGACGCTGGCGAGGTGCATCAGCGTGCGGAACATGCCGGAAGACAGATGCCTTTCCGGAATCCAGCTCTCGGACCCGGCCTCCTTGATGCGCAGATCGGGCACATCCGCGAACGGCCCTACGAAAATACGATCGAACCTCACCTCCTCCACGAGTGGGAATACTTCTCGGAATTGGGAGACGATCTCAAGGAAGGAACCCTTGTCGTTCTCGAAAAGAATTGCCAGCTTGATGTAGGTAGGCAGGTCGCTCTCCCGAATTGCATCGACGGTTTGGAATCGCTTGCAAAGCGCGTCGAACCTATGGATCACCTCACCAGTCTGGCGCGCGGTCTGGTCCAGGTAGGCGATGTGCCCGAACCCCTTGATGACAGGCTTGATGCGTTCTTCCTCTTTCAGGAGCGATAACGCGCTCTTGAAGGGGGAGAGCTTGGGGGTCGGCTTCTGTTGGAAGTAGATGGTATCGCTGTCCCGCTCGATGATTACCTCTTCGCCTACCCGGAGTCGCTCCATCACGATCTTCGGCCCTGAAGATAGCTCGTCGTCAGATGTCAGCCCCAACAGGACACCAATACCAGTGCCCGGCTGATCCTCCTCCTTCGGCCTGTTTTCGTACTCCCCTTCCCACTGATACCTATTGCCGGAGGTGGTGAACTGTATCCGCCAGGCAACGCCCCATGCGGATGGTAAGTCATCGCCGCGTCTGGCGATACTTTGGAGTGTGCGGATCGCTCGGAGGATCTCAGTCTTGCCAACACCGGACCCTCCGACGAGAAGCGTCATGTCAGGGTAGAATTCGGTGGGCGTCAGCTTCCAGCCGGTGTCCTTGTTCAAAAATTCGAGGTGTTCGATACGCATAGTAGAACTCCCGGCAAGGTAGATACTTCGCATGGCCGAACACACTTACGCCACTTGCCAGTAAGCATTGTACACTCAGCAAGCCCCAAGTCCATCGGCGAGGAGTGGGGATGTGAAGCGGGAGGGGCGAGTGTGCACCTCACTCGCCCACCTTCGACTCTGCACCTTGCACTTGGCTATGTTATCGCCAAGCGACGATCGCCGCCCCGAGCAAGGTCGATCCGCCGGCGACGAAGATGCGCGAGTCGATATTCATGACGCCTCCGCAGTCATGTCGGACGAGACGAGTTCGCGGAACGGCAGGGGCGACTCCCACCCGCGTCGGGCCGGCTCGTACTCCTTTTGCGGCTCGTAGAAGATGATCTGGCTGCCCGCCGTGTCGAACCGGAACGGGACGTGGATGCGCCCCGGCAGCGCGGCGAGTACATCGGCCTGGCGGTCCGGCTCGACGAACAGGAGCAGGAAGCCGCCGCCGCCCGCGCCGGTGAGCTTGCCGCCGAGCGCCCCGGCCTCCTGGGCGCGGGCGTAGAGGTCATCGATCTCGGAGTTCGACACCTGGGAACTGAGGCTGCGCTTGGCCTGCCAGGACTCATGGAGAAGCTCGCCGAAGGCGCGGATGTCGGAGCCGCTGGCGAGGATGTCGATGCTCTCCTCGACGAGCTCCTTGATGATGCGTAACTGTCGCCGGCGCGCCTCGAGGTTGGCCACATAGCTGCGGGCGACATCCGCAGCCGTCCGCGCGATGCCGGTGTAGACGAGGAGCAGGTGGGACTGGAGTTCGGCCATCCGCGACGGGGGCAGGATGAGCGAGTCGATCGCCATCTCGCCGCTGGGGTGGAACTTGACGTGCCGCAGTCCGCCGTAGGCCGCCATGACCTGGTCCTGCGAGCCGACCGTCTCGCGGAGGACGTTCTGCTCGAGGTGAAGGCTCTCGTGGGCGAGTTGCGACTTCGTCACCATCTCGCTGCGCAGGGCGTGCAGCGCGTGCAGGAGACTCACGGTGAACGCCGAACTCGACCCCATGCCACTGCGGGCCGGCAGGTCGCCATCGTGGTGCAGCTCGACGCCGCCGTCGATCTTCAGGAACCGTAGCGTCTCGCGGACGGAAGGGTGCGTGACCTCGTCGATGGTGCGGCAGGTCTCGATCTTGCGATAGACGACGCGGATGCGGTGCTCGAAGAACGGCGGGAGGTAGCGGCAGGTGAGGTAGCAATACTTGTCGATCGTCGTCGCCAGGACCGCACCACCGTGGGCGCGATACCAGTCGGGATAATCGGTCCCGCCTCCGAAGAAGGAGATGCGGAACGGGGTGCGACAGATGATCATTCCTTGATCCTTTTTCGATTCCCGATGTCAAATCATGAGTGCAAAGCAAGTAGGAGATCGAAGCGGTCCGGGTGGTCCATCACCCGTCCGCGAGCAGGAAACTGCTCAGGGTCTATTCTTGTCTCATGCCCAAGATGCCATGAATGGGGCAATGCTGTCAAGAGAGGAAATCCGATCGACATTCCGCAGTCATGCGGATTCCTGACGACCGGAGAGGGGTGGGAGCATCGTCAATAGCCTGTACAACGGAACCAGGATAGGGAGTTCACGCCAACACGACGTGCGCGGTAAATGCGACGCCGTTCATGGTAATCGGCCCGCTCAGCTTCTCCAACGCCTCGGGATCGCGTAGATCCTGCGAGTTGTACACGAGATAGATGAAATGCTTCAGATGCGGCCACTTCGTGTAGAGGAGCAGGTCGTTGGAGTATTCATCCACGATTCACCTCTGATCGTCAGGCCCATGAACGTACTTCAATTCTACCACGGTGCCCAGTTCTTCGATGGCGACATCGGCGCGGCCGGAGTGCCCACCACCAATTTTGCCAAGCGGCTCCTCATGCACCGAGTATTTTAG
Source organism: Planctomycetia bacterium (assembly GCA_025356615.1). Taxonomy (GTDB): domain Bacteria; phylum Planctomycetota; class Planctomycetia; order Gemmatales; family Gemmataceae; genus JANXSH01. The sequence continues at coordinate 7,749 of JANXSH010000218.1, forward strand.
GTAGGCGCGTAGGACTGCATGGAGCAAATCTTGTGCGTCGTACTCGTCACTGATTTGGAACGCGACCTTCCCCTTTCGCCTCGTCGCGAGGATGCGAGCCGATGCTGGCAGTCGCTCACAGAGGCGAAGGACGAGGCCGACTTCCGGCTCAGGGATCGAGGCATCGAGGGATGCGAAGAGGAGTTCGTGTGTGTAATCCTCTCCGGACGAGATGCCCAATGAACGGTCATCTCCCCCAAACAAGACAACGCTAGAGTGCCGATCACGTTCGCGTTCCTGATCCACATACCATTGCAGGGGAAAGGGAGTATGAGTGATGCAGATATGCTCTACCTGATCCCTGGAACGGACGATCAGGCCCGACACTGAAAAGGTGATACCCGTGGACCAGGGATCGATGATTTGCCGTTTCAGGTCGGCGAAGGAAAAGTTGTTGACGATCTTGTTTTTCTTCCCTCCGAGCAGACGAACGGCGCAATGCCAGAATGTGTCCGGGTACGACATTAGGAAGACCCACCGAGAGAAGTAATCAAACCACAATTGGGAGTGTACGCATCGTCACTTGAAACGCCAAGCCTACTTCTCACTCCGAAGCCTTGCCTGGAACGCTGAAGTAGACTCCACTCTTGTCAAGGGCCGATCGTCAACAATGCGGGGCGTAACCACCCGAACCCGCACGACGAGTCGTGTGTCCCCCATCAGCAGAAGCGTACTCCTCGGGCCACTCATTCCTAGCCCTGAAGTAACCGCTCGAACTGAGAAACAAAAATCTTTGATCCAAGTCGCCTTGGGGCGTGGTGCAGGCCCGGCTTACTTCTTGGGGATGTAAAAGCCGGGACCGTCTTTTCCCGCCTCTTCTGAATCACCGGAGGGTGGTGCAGGTAAGGGATACTTATGGGAAGGTGAGGTCGCGGGTTCGAGTCCCGCTCGGCAGGGCAACCTTCCGGTAGCTCAGTTGGTTAGAGCGCACTTGTAAAGTCCTTTACCGTCTCTTCCCCCTCCGACTCGAAATGGGCGGTGGTGCAGGACAGGGTTACTTCTTTGTCGCTGGTTCGAATCCAGCATCCCCGCGAGGGGATTAGCTCAGCCTGGTAGAGCAAGGTAAACACCCTGTCCGACACATTCCCCGCCCGTCTCTCAACGGGGCCGTGGTGTTGGCGTGGGTTACTTCTGTTAAAAGTGACACCCACGTCGTCCCTTCCCGGCCCTTCTATCAACCCAAGCCGTGGTGCAGTGCGGGGATACTTTTATCCAAAAGAAGACGCCCCGCACGTCTCTTCCCGGCCTCACTTTTGCAAAGGAATCGCCCGATGGCTACTCTGAACCGACTCGCACGCATCCACAACCACGAAGGCGTTCCCGCCAAGCGGATCGACGCCCTGGCCCAACTGGAGCGTACCGTCCTGTCGTGCCTACTGTGGGAGGGCGAGTTCTACGAGAGCGGCCAGACCATCGCCGCGCGTATCGCCGAACTCGTAAAGCAGGTTCCCGCCGAGGACGTGGCCCGCGTCGCCATCCAGGCCAAGCGGGAGATGAAGTTGCGCCACGTTCCGCTCCTCCTCGCCCGCGAGCTGATGCGCACCGCCGAGGGCCGGAAGCACGCCGGGTCGCTGTTCTCGCAGGTCATCCTGCGCGCCGACGACATCGCCGAGTTCCTCGCGATCTACTGGAAGGACGTGAAGGACGAGCCGCTCGCCAAGCAGGTCAAGAAGCACCTGGGCGAGTCGTTCCGCCGCTTCGACGAATACCAGTTGGCGAAGTACAACGGGGGCCAGAAGGCCGTGAAGTTGCGCGACGCGCTGCGCATCACCCGCCCGAAGCCGGCGAACGCCGAGCAGGCGGAGTTGTGGCGGAAGCTCGTCAAGGGCGAGCTGGCCACGCCGGATACTTGGGAAGTCGAGTTGTCCAAGGGCGGCGACAAGAAGGCGTCGTGGGAGCGCCTGTTGGCCGAGGACAAGCTCGGCGCGCTAGCCATGCTCCGCAACATCCGCAACATGCGCGAGGCCAACGTCGGTGACGACCTGATCCGTCAGGGCATCGACCGCGTCCAGGCCGGTCGGCTGTTGCCGATCAACTTCATCTCGGCGGCGCGGCACAACCCGCAGTTCGAGCCGGAGATCGAGGCCAAGTTCTTCGGGTGCTTCGCCGGGAAGGAGAAGGTGGCCGGGAAGACGATCGTCCTGGTGGACATTTCGCCGTCGATGGCGGCGAAGCTGTCGGCGCGCTCGGAGCTTACCCGCACGGACGTGGGCTGCTCACTGGCCATGATCGCGCGGGAGCTGTTCGCCGACGTGCGGGTGTTCAGCTTCTCCAACCGGCGCGTCGAGGTTCCGGCCCGGCGCGGGTTCGGACTACGGGACGCGATCTTGAGTTCGCAGGAGAGCAACGGTACGCTGCTGGGGGCCGCGCTGGCCGGACTCCCGCCGCACGACCGATTGATCGTCCTCACCGACGAGCAGAGTCAGGATCCCGTTCCCGATCTGCCCGGCTACATGATAAACGTCGCCAGCGCCAAGAACGGCGTCGGCTACGGAACCTGGCTGCACATCGACGGCTGGAGTGACAAGGTGCTGGACTACATCGTGCGGTACGAGAGCGACAGCAGGGGCGATGACGCCCAGTGAACTCCGCACGATCGGGGAGCAACCCTGTGGCCCGCGCCGGCAGACGAAGCTGGCGCGGGCCTTGTCCGTCTGCGTGATCGGCACATGGGCAGGATCGAAGAGTGGGCCACCGCGAGCATCCCTGGAGGATACTGGAATGTCACAGGACAACAGGCAGAAGCGTGACCTGCACGCCCTGAACGAAGACGGCATGGTCCTGTGCAACCCCCGCGACAGGGAGGCCGCACACCGGGCCGAGATGGAGGGCATTGCCACGGAGGACGCAACAGCCGTGACGTGCAGGAACTGCCTGGATCTGCTGCACCAACTCGCCAAAGAGAAAAGGGGGCAGTGAACGAAACGTCGGATCGGGGACCCGGTCTCCCAAACCGAGGCAGGACGACCCTACGATGCGTCGGGTCAACGCTGCCGGGGGCGAAAGGGGGACATCGGCACGGCCACCGCCTGGCAATCTGCCCCGAGACGGATCCGGGACATCACCTGCGGCTAAACGTTTGCATCGCGTCCTGTAGAACTACCCACCCCGGCAAGGCCGGAGTACAAAGAGCTATCAACTGGATCCCTCGTCGAACACCCACGAGACCTCTCCCATGCCAACCGCAGTCCGCCCGCTGCTCATCAACCTGATACCCTCGGCCCTCCCCGCGATGGTGAGCGTCGAATGGGAGGCGAGCAACGTCCCGAAGGGGCTTCGCGGCAGTCGAATCGTCGTGTAGAATGATCGCATGGCTGCTCTTTAGGAAAATGGGGAGATCATCACATGCCCACTCTTATCATCGACAATGTTCCGGTCTCGCTGTTCGACCGGATCCAACGTCGGGCGAAGACCCAGCAACGGACGCCCGCCGATACCGTCCTCGAAGTGTTGGAGACCGCGTTCCGCTCGACGACGCCAACTTTCTCCGAAGCGCCGCTGCCATCGGAGCCGTACATGACGGAGGAGATTTGCGAGCCGTTCAGCATCCCGCGGCCGGAAGGCAAGCCGGCTCGCGCCGTGTGGGTGCCCGCGCCGTTGCCGACCCCACACGATATTCCCACCGAGGAGTAACGAATGTTCGCTCGTATGGCTCCAAGTGATCCTTTGATGCAGGGAGATTTGATCGACGACTGTCCTCTGTAGGTGTTACGCAGTTGAAGCAGCTGCGCCACTGGACAGGGTGAAATCGGCCCGGATAGCCGTCCCAACCGTCACAGAGTGACCAGCTTATAGTGTACAAAAGCCATCAACTGCGTAACTCCTACTCTGGTCAGTTTCGACCTGAAATTGACTCCGATCGACTGGAACGATCCGCCTACGAAATGGTGGACGGCGCGAGTCATCATTCTGACTCAGGCGTGCGATCTCGCGAGAGCAAACGATACGTCGGTACTCGTTGCCCAAGTTCATGACGCGCAAAAACTGGTCGTAACCGGCGTCCTAAAGGGGTCAACAGTTCGCGACCAGATGCGCCGGCATCTCGTGTACGGCTGGTACTTCATGCCAGCCGTCACGGCTCCGCTCCTGCTCCCGGAATCGCTGATCGACCTGCGAGATGTCCATTCGGTGCCGCGCGTCGTACTCGAACAGTTGGTCGCCGGTGGTAAGCGGGTTGCGAGTCTGGTGTCCCCGTACCGCGAACACCTGGCACAGCATTTCGCCGTCACCTACATGCGAATCGCTTTGCCGGAACCGTATCCGACGCAGCCATGAAGACGGGATCGACAACGATCGAGGCTCGCCACGGAGAGGGAGGAATCCACATGGGGCCGACAGCCCGCCAAGCCTTGATGATCGCCCTGCTTGCACTGGGTGCCGCGCCTCCGGTGACGAAGTCGGAGGTTCCCGCGCTGATCCAGCAGCTCGGCGGCGACACCTATGTGGGCCGGAACAAGGCGAGCCTCGATCTGACGCGGATCGGCGCGCGGGCCTTGCCGGAATTGCGTCTCGCGATGGCCTCGGCGGACGCCGAGATCCGCCGCCGGGCGAAGCGCTTGGTCAACGCGATCGAGCGGAACACCTATAACCAGGTGCGCCAGTTCGCGGGACACGCGGGGTCGGTCAACTCCGTCGCCTTCTCCCCCGACGGCAAGCAAGCCCTCTCCGGGGACAGTAGCGCCGTCCGCCTGTGGGATGTCGCCACGGGCAAGGAACTCCGCAAGGACGACTCCCACCGCGACCGGGTGATAGCCGTCGCCTTCTCGCCGGACGGGAAGTACGTCGCCAGCGGCAGCGAAGATCGTAAGGTGATCCTCTACGAGGCGTCGACCCTGCGCGCCCTCCACACGTTCCGCGCCCACCGGAGCGACGTACGCGCGGTAGCCTTCACGCCCGACAGCAAACGCCTCGTCAGCGCGGACCGCCTGGCCGGCGTCATCCTCTGGTCGGTGCCCGACGGCAAAGAATTGTCCCGCTTGCCGTTCGCGCCCTCCGGCCCCCTCCTCAGCGTGGTCCCGATCGGCGACAAGCAATTCGTCCTGTGCCCCGCGGGCAACAATTCGGCCGTCCTCCGCACCCTCGCCGCGAAGGAGGCCGTCCTGTACACGTTCGATCAGCATACGGGGAAGGTCGTCTGCGCCGCCGTCTCGCGCGACGGCAAGCACCTCGTGACCGCGAGCCACGACCACACGCTCATTCGCTGGGATCTGCGAACGCGAAAATCGACGTACCAGCTGCGCGGCCACACCGCAGCGGTGAGTTCGGTCGCGATCTCGCCCGACGGCAAGTTCGCCGTCTCGGGCGGCGCGGACAAGGAGTTGCGGCTGTGGGATCTCACGACGGGCAAGCCGATTCGCGGCCTGGTGGGGCACACGAGTACGATCTGGAGCGTCGCGGTGTCGCCCAACGGCAAGTACGCCCTGAGCGGGTCGGCGGACGGGACGATGAGGCTGTGGAGCGTGGGGCCGTGAGGTGTCCCCCAAAGTGATCCAATGAGAACCGCGTCAGGGATGAATACAGGCCATTGTTACGACTGGATACAGCTTCGACGCTGAATCTTTCGAGACTCACCATAGGTTCTTGTATTCCGTCTCGGGTATCATATATTTAAACGACGCTGGTCCCTATGCGTAGAATATATTGTGGTAGGAGATAGCACCACCGTGTCCGAACAGCCCGATCCCCTTTCGCCGTCTGAACTGCCTGAGAAAGCGACTTCGACACGAAAGCCGAGTCAGCCGCGAGGGTAGAAACCACCGAACCCAATAAGCCCGGAAGAAGTCCAAGGAAAGGTTGTCTTCTGGTTTGCTCTGATCGGGCTTGCCCAGAAGACCGTTTATTGCTTGCTGGCAGGCTTCGTGGTATTCGCCCTTGTTTATTGGGGAGTCTATAAACCTGTCGAGGCATCAGCGGGACAGGCGACGACGATAAAGGTGTTCCAGGAGTGGCTCGGCGGCATTAACGCCCCCGTATGGTTGGGCTGGTTGCTTGCAGTGGGGACGACGGCATCACTTCTGTATATACGCCGCGAACACAAAAAGGAACGCGATGACTGGCATCGTCGGAACGCGGAAATGGAAAAACGTCTCGACATGAGTCGAAGCTCGAGCAACATCGATCAGCACGGAGAACAGATAAAGGGGAATCCGAAATGAATCTTGACTTCACACTGAGTTATTGCATGGTCTCGCTCATTGGACTAGGGCTGCTAGTTCGCTGGTGGTTCGGTACGAGACTCCGTGAAACCTATCGAACACGAATCTACTCCATTCGTGCCAGCCTGTTCGACCACGTCGCCGATAACGGGCGGCATTTCGACGATGCGGAATACCAAGACGTTCGGAGAAAGCTAGATGGATTCTTGCAGATATCCAACACATTGTCACCTGTCGCGATGCTCTTCGCAATCATTCATACAGCTCGAATGCACCCTGATGGAGCACCCTCTACGGTAGTGGCAGGCCAGTATCATGAAGCTGTTCGGCGGGCGATGACGGAGGCGATTCATCATACGGTTGGGCTTGTCCTGTTCGGAAGTCTATCTGGATGGCTGCTTTCGCTCATTTGCATCCTTGGTTGGTCGTTCTCGGTTACCAGAACTCTTTGGCGTGGCTCCGAATTGGTCATCGACGATGCGATGGCCATGACGATCTCCCACGGTGGCGCTTGCTGAAAACTCGCCGGTTCTCGGATTCGGGCTAGGCGCACGGGTCGGCGGACGGGACGATGAGGCTGTGGAGCGTGGGGCCGTGAGTGGGACGAACACCGGCGACCCCACGCCCGCCCGTTGCAATGGGTGGGCTTCGCGGGACAAAATCGCTTCCCGCGCCCTCTTGCAACTCTCCCCCGCTCTCCTACAACATTACTTCTATCCGGTGACGCACTCCGACCACGGCGGATCGAACCAGACCATGATCCAAGTCGAGAACCTGACCAAGAAATTCGGACCCGTTTGCGCCGTCAACGACGTGACGTTCCACGTCGAGCCGAACGAGATCGTCGGCCTCCTCGGGAACAACGGGGCCGGCAAGACGACCATCATGCGCATGCTCACCACCTTCCTGCCCGCGTCGAGCGGCATCGCGAAGGTCGGCGGGTTCGATGTCATGACGCAGTCGATGGAGGTCCGCCGACGCATCGGCTACCTCCCCGAGAGCATCCCGCTCTACCCCGAGATGCGCGTCAACGAGTACCTCGACTACCGCGCCAAACTCAAGGGCGTCGATCGCAAGGGCAGGACGGCCCGCGTCGAGTTCTGCCTCGGGGCGTGCCGCGTCAACGAAGTCAGTCGTCGCCTGCTCGGAACCCTCTCCAAGGGCTACCGCCAGCGGGTCGGCCTCGCGGACGCCCTGCTCGCCGACCCGCCGGTCCTCATCCTCGACGAGCCGACCGACGGCCTCGACCCCGGCCAGAAGCAAGAGACGCTCGGCATGCTCCGCGAGCTGGGCAAGAATCACACGATCATGCTCTCGTCGCACATGCTCTCCGAGGTCGAGTCGCTGGTCCAGCGCGTCATCATCATCCGCCGCGGCATCATCGGCCTGGCCCGCAAGCTCAGCGAACTCGAGTCCGACCCGATCATCGTGATCGAGGTGCGCGGCCCCGTCGATCAGGTCTCCAAGCTGCTCGAGTCGGCCGACGGCGTCGCCTCCGTCCAGGTCATGGGCCAACACGACGGCGTCGTCACCTACGAAGTCCGCGCCGCATCGCAGTCGAAGGACATCCGCGAGCAACTCGCCGGGCGGATCAACTCCAAGGGCCACGGCCTCCGCCGTCTCGACCTCCGCCGTCGCGGCCTACAAGACCGCTGGAACGAGATCAACAACATGGACTACCGTCAACTCGCGCCGCCGACCAACCTCGGCCCGACGCCGACCGACAAAGCCACCGGATCATAATGCAAGAAGCTAACCACAGAGGCACTTCGCCAGTGCCTCTGTGGTTAGCTTCTTGGATGACCTACGCCGTTTCGAGGAAGCGCTACGATGTCCATTGACGATATCACGAAGAAGCCCGACGACCGCCCCGACCTGCCGGTCGCTGCCATCGAAACCGACTACGGCCCCTCGGTCATGGCCGCCGACGAGCCGACCTTCGCGCGGACCCTCGCCATGATCGGCGGGGCGTTCGTCATCTTCGGGGGCATGGCCCTCGGGTTCAACCTCGCCGGCGCGGGTGCCCGCGTCAGCACCGGGTGGGCCGTCTTCGCGCTGACGCTCGGCCTGTGCTTCCTGCTGTTCCACGCCGCGTTCGACCGCGATGTCCAGCTCCGCCGCCTCTACATGGTCTTCGGGTTCGCCGTCGTGGTGCTGGGCCTGATCCTGTGCGTCGTGCCCTACCCGGAGAAGATGGGCGACCAGTTCCGCTGGGCCAGCCCGTGCCTCGTCGTCGGCCTGCTGTTCCTGATCTCGTTCCTCCGCAACGAGGACGACCCGGCCATCCGCAACTACTCCCAGCTGTTCCTCGGCGGGGTCGGCGCGGTCCTCGCCGTCGCCGGCCTGCTCGGCGGGTTTCTCCGGGTCGATTACTTCCTGCCGATGGGCCTCCTCCTCGGCGTCCTCGGCCTCCTCTACGTCACCGCGTTCGTCGCCTCGCGCGGCGTCGGTGACGACATCGGGTTCTACGCCGCGCTCGGCCTGTGCGGCCTGGGGGCGCTCGTCGTCCTCATCGCCCTGGGCCGATCGATCTTCCCCGCCGAAGGCTATCGCTTCTTCGTCTCGCAGGGGTTCCTCTTCCTCCTGACCGGGCTACTCGCGATCGCCCTCGGCGGGGGGCTGTCGCTCGACTGGCCCCTGTTCGTCCTCACGCGCCGGGAGTTGAACTCTTTCTTCCTGTCGCCCATCGCTTACTTGACGCTGCTCGGCTTCGCGGTCGTCTCCTGGGTACAATACTTCATTTTCATCAGCAAGCTCTACGAGTCGGGCGGTCCTCGACCGCGATCCGCCCCGATGGTCGAGCCGATCGTGATCTCCTACTTTTTCGACCTGTTCCCGGTCTTCGCCATCGTCTTCCTGCCGTCCGTCCTCACGATGCGTCTCCTCAGCGAGGAGCAGCGCTCCGGCACGATGGAAGTCCTTTTGACCGCCCCGGTCGATGAGACCGTCATCGTCTTCAGCAAGTTCCTCGCCGGGCTGATTAGCTTCCTCGTCGTCTGGCTGCCCTTCGGCCTCTACCTGATGACCATCCCGCTCGCGGGCGGCACGCCGTTCGACTACCGCCCGCTGCTGAGCTTCTTCATCACCCTGGTGGCGACGGGGGCGGGCTTCATCAGCATGGGCCTGTTCTTCTCGAGCATCACGAAGAACCAGATCGCCTCCGGCGTCCTCACCCTGGCCGGCATGCTCGTCCTGACGATGGTCTACTTCGCCGTCCAGATCACCCAGGACGACACCGTCAAGAAGGTCCTGACCCACATGTCGTTCCTGCACCTCTGGCTCGAGACGCTCGAGGGCAAGATCCTGTTCCAATACCTACTCTTCTTCCCCTCGTTCACGGTCCTGATGTTGTTCTCGACCATCAAGATCCTCGAGTCGCGCAAGTGGCGCTGATCGGCCGGACAGGAGACCTCCCATGAATGAACCCTCGACTCTCTCCACGAACCGCTCGGTGGAATCGACGCGCCCGGTTCGCCTCGGCGTCGCCGTCTTCCTCGGCTGTCTGGCGACCATCCTGTTCTTCGTCGCGCTCTACTTCGCGGTCAACGCGACGGCGCTGGCCACCGTCGAGGGCGAGATCCCCGGCACCTGGGGCCAAGCGTTCAAGGCCAAGACCGTCTGGCCGTTCCTCGTCTGGTCCGCCCTCGGCGGAGTCGCCGCGGCGATCGGCGCGTTCTTCCTGAACCAGTGCCGGGACGATCAGCGATCCCGCCTGGTCCTGACGTTGAGCGTCGTCTCGTTCGGACTCATGGGCTTCTCGTTGCTCATCCTGATCTACCTGTTTTCGACGGGAACCTTCGGGAACGTCGTCACCCGTCCGGTCTTCCTCTGGGCTTTCCTCCTGACGGGCATCTTCGCCGTCGCCGGTGCCCTCTTCCTGACTCCCGACGCGCGGGAGGCGGTCTACCTCCGCGTCCTGGTCATGACATTCGGCTGCCTCGCGGGCTTCGTCACGGTCCTCCTCGGTTTCGCCCTGCCGCTCACGATCTACCGCGAGACCATCGCCAAGGGTCTGGAGGCGTGGCGTGAGAACTGGCCCGCGATCGTCTTGCCCGCGCTCGCCATCTTCGGCTCCCTCGCGCTGATGTTCGCGACGCTCCAGCTCGGGCGCGGGATGGAACGCCGCAGCCAGAACATCCGCCGACTCGTCTACGGCTTCAACGCGGTCCTGACCGGCCTCTTGCTCCTCTCGGTCCTGTCGCTGTTCAACGTCATCGCCTACGCGGAGCCGTTCACGCGGTTCTTCGGCAGGCCGTTCGACTTCACGGCGGGGAACATCAACGCCCTGTCGCCGGCCATGCGGAACATGCTGGCGGAACTCAAGGAGGAGGAGCGCGTGAAGGTCTACACCTTCTTTGCGCGCGGCGACCTGCTCAGTTCCGACATGCAGACCCTGCTCGACAACTGCAAGGCGCTCACGCCGAAGTTCACCTCGGAGGCCGTCTCCAACGCACCCCAAGCCAGGGCCGCGCTCGCCGGTCTGATGGAGAAGAACAGTATCTCGGACCCGGTCGGCATCCTCATCCTCGTCGGCAACGAATCCGAAGGCAGCAAGCCGGCCTTCACCTTCATCAAGGCGAACGACCTCGTCCGCTCGCCGCCCCAGGATCCGCGTAACCCTTCCGCACAGAGCGAGTACCGGTTCATCGGCGAGAGCGCCTTGCTGACCGGCATCCAGTCCTTGCTCGAAGGCAAGATGACGATCTACCTGACCCAGGGGCACGGCGAATGGACCGTCGATGCCCCCCCGCAGGGCATGCCGCGCGGTGCGGCTCGTGATGTCGGAAAACTCGCCGCGCTCAAGCAAAAACTCGAAAGTCGTCGGGGCGTCAAAGTACACCCCCTCATTCTCGATAGCAAGATCAAGGCGATCCCCGATGACGCGAGCGTCGTCGTGATCGCCCACCCCGAAGCCGAGTTCAGCAAGAAGGAACTCTCGATCCTGCGCGACTACCTCCGTCGCGATCGGCAAACCCGAAAGGTCAAGGACAAGGGGGACAAGGAGGTCGAAGAAGAGACCGTCAGTGCGGGGCGGGTCGTTTTCCTCCTCGAGCCGCTCGTCGTGAAACAAGGCGATTCGTCGAAGTTGGTTCGTACCGGGCTGGAACCCCTGCTCGCGGAGTACAACGTCAAACTCGGCGAGAATCGCATCTTCTCGGGAATGCGGAACCCGACGAACGCCTATTACTTGTCTGCCCCGCGATCGACGAACTCGATCGCCAGGGCGTTCGTCGGGCGGCAGTTCGAGTTTTCTAACGCCCAGACGGTGTCCCCACTCGCCGAGCAAGCCCCCGGCAAACTCGTCGAGAGACTCTTCCTCACTCCGCCACGATTCCCGGTCTGGGGGGAGAGCAACCCGGACGCCGACCCCTTCGCCCTGATTCGGAAGATGAATCAGGACCCAGACTTCATGGAGAAGAAGCTCAGCCCCGACCCGCTGTGCATCGCGGTCGCCGTCTCCGACCAAGGCGCGGGGGCTGCTCCTCGCGATTCCGATCATATGGGCCTGACCAAAGACACGCCGCGGATGGTAGTGTTCGGCACCGCCTCCTGGCTCGACAACGAGTCCCTCTCGGGGGCCGAAGGCATCTCGAACATGGACCTGTTCACGAGCAGCCTGTCGTGGCTGCGAGAGAAGACGGCGGCGGGGGACTCGAGTACCGTCGAGGGCAAGGAACGCAAAGCTTACTCGCTCGGCCTCACCGACGAGCAGCGCGACCGGGTCACGTTCATGCCCTTGTTGATCCTCGTGTTGGGCATCTTCGGAATGGGCATGGGCGTGTGGGTCGTCCGGCGACGCTGAGACCTAGACCTAACCCCCTAACCCCCTTCCCTAAAGGGAAGGGGGGACCGGAGGCGTGTCCGATGGCGTCACGTCTCCCTCTTGCTGGTCTTGCTCCCCCTCCCCTTTAGGGGAGGGGGCTGGGGGGTGGGGTCAGCCTTTCGAGGACTTAACCATTTAGGACCGGACCGCGAATCATGAACTTCAAGACTACCTACATCCTGTTCGGGCTTCTGGCCCTCATGCTGGTCGTGCTGGGCGTCGTCCTCTACTCCGGACCGTCCGCCCCCCCCGGTCAGGGCCTCGCCTTCCCCACCATGAAGGCGAAAGACAAGCCGCTCAAGGCCGACCAGATCGATAAGGTCGTCATCCAGCGAAAGAAGCCCGAAGCGGACGACATCGTCTTCTCGCGCGTCGATTCGACCACCTGGAAGATTACGTCTCCCAAAGTGTCCGCCGCCGACTCGCGCCAGATCACCGGCCTCGTCGATCAGTTGATGAACGCGCCGATCGACCAGAAGGCCGACGTTCCCAGCGTCTCGAGAGCCGGCCTCGACAGCCCGAGCCGGGTCATCAGTATTCACGCGGGCGACCGCCTCTGGACCCTGACCATCGGCGACATCACGCTCGGCACTGACAGCGCGGTCGTCTACGCCCAGTCGTCCGACCTGCCGGGCAAGACGCTCGTCATCCCCAAGAGTTCGCTCGAGACCGCCCTCGAGGGCTTCGAGTACTTCCGCGCCAAGGAGTTGCTCGGCGAGAACACCAACGACATCCGCAGCATCAAATTCACCCACAGCAAGAAGCCCGTGGTCGAACTGAAGAAGGTCAAGGACCGCTGGACCATGCCCCAGCCGTCCTCCGGCGACATCGACATCGGCGAACTGCCCACCCAGCTCGCGAACCTCCGCGTCGATCACACCGCCAAGACCAGCGACTTCGTCAAGGACGGCGTGACCGACCTCGCCGAGTACGGCCTCGACGCCCGCAAGGCCGATGTCGTCCGCATCGACGTGACACGCGAGATCGACGGCAAAACGACCACCACGAGCGCCCTCATCGGCGTCGGCAAGAAGGTCGCCGAGAAGTCGTACTACGTCGCCTTCGACGCCGACGGCAAGACGAAGGATGTCGCCAAGGTCTCGGTCGCCAGCGTCGAGCCGATCCTGAAGTGGGTCGAGGACCCTAGCGCGTTCCGCAGCAAGAACCTCCTCGCCCTGGAGTCGTTCCGCCAGCCCGACGCCATCCTCATCAAGAACAGCTTCGGCGACCTGGAGTTCTTCCGCACCGACGACAAGGAGCCGTGGATACTCTATCGCGGCACCACGGCCAACGGCGTCGATCCCGTCGAGGTCCGCAAGCTCATCGACGAACTCAACAAGAAGGGCGCGGTCCTGTCCTTCCCCGACCCCAAGCGCCGCAAGGAACTCGGGCTCGAAAAGCCCGACGTGATCGTCCGGGTCTACTCCGACGGCCTGGAGAAGGCCGACGCGAAGAAGCCCGGCAAGCCCGTCCTGAAGAAGGACGCGATCCCGGTCGCCGAGTTGCGCTTCGGCATCGCCGAGGGGCCGAACGTGGCCGTCGAGCGCATCTGGGGGGACGAGAAGACCATCGTCATGGTGCCCCAGAGCCTCCTCGACCAGGTGCGCAAGGGGCCGCTGGGGTACTTCGATCGCTCGATCCCGCCCTTCAACTCTGGCAGCCCCGAGGAGAACGTCACCAAGATCGAGCTGACCCGCGACGGCCAAACCCACGTCGTCACCCGCGCGAACGCCACCGCCCCGTGGAAGCTCGAGCAGCCCGCCGCCTTCAAGGGGCGGACCGCCGGGGCGGGGACGATCCGCGAAATCCTCGGCCAACTCAACGGCCTGACCGCCCGCGAGATCGTCACCGAGAAAGCCGACGCGAAAGAACTCACCAACTACAACTTGGTTACGCCCCCCGTCAAAGTCGTCGTCACAGTGACGAAGGAGGGCAAGCCGACGACGACCACGTTCGACTTCGGCACCGACACGGGCGCTCGCGGCGTCTACCTCAAGATCAGCGGCAAGGACGCGGTGTACCTCGTCGGCGGCGACACGCTGTTGCCCCTGAAGAAGGAGTTGCGTGATACGTCAGTCTTCTCCTTCGACCCGACCATGGTGACGACGCTCAAGGTCACTGGCTGGGCTGGATTGGTCGGCTCGCCAATCTCCCGCACTTTCGACCAGAAGAACGGCGTCTGGACGATGAAGGAGACCGGCACTCTCGACCCCTCCAAGGTGGCCGCCCTCGTCGCTGGTCTGTCCCGGCTCGAACTCGATCGCTTCGTTCCCGCCATCGCCGTAAAGGGAATGAAGCCCGAAGAGGACGCCCTCCAGATCGAGATCACGCTGGCGGACAAGAGCGTCCTCGAACTGACCGTTGGGGCCGCCGACGGCGCGGGGTACTTCGCCACGAGCAAGCAGAGCGGCGACACCTTCGTCGTGGGCAAAGCGCTCTTCGAGAAAGTCCGCGAGAAGCCGGCGTACTTCGCGAAGTGAGCCGGGCGAAGACCTAACCCCCTAACCCCCTTCCCTTAAAGGAAGGGTGGACCAGACACAACCCACACCTACTCCCCCTCCCCTAAAGGGAAGGGGGCTGGGGGGTGGGGTCAGCCTCTCACCGACCTCACCTTACACCTATGATGGCGAAGCGAGTGTCCGTAGATGCCTCCTCTGAATATCCGGCGCATCCGCCGGGGCAGCGCCGACGCGACCGCCCAACTCATCACCTTGCGCTCGCAACTCGGCGCTCGAGGGAACATCGTCTCGCCGCGCGGCCGGGCGATGACGATGCAAGTCTTCGGCGAACCGCTGACGCCGATCCAGGTCGTCGAGCGCATCTGCGCCGACGTGCAGGCGCGCGGCGCGGCGGCCCTGTTCCATTACACCGAACGGTTCGACGAGGTCCGACTCTCCCCCGAGACACTGCGCGTCAGTCGCCGGGAGATGGCCGACGCCCACGCCGCTGCGGACCCCGCGTTGCTCGAGACGGTCCGCCGGGTGCGGCAGAACATCATGGCGTTCCAGCACGGCATCCTCCACCGCAGCGCCTCGATGCCGATGGCGGGGCTGCACGAACTCCAGCTGCGCTACCGCCCCATGCGCCGCGTCGGCGTCCTCATTCCCGGCGGGGCGGCGGCGTACCCGTCCACGATCCTGATGACCGTGGTCCCCGCGCAGGCGGCGGGGGTGAAGGAACTCGCCCTCGTCATGCCGCCGACGCCGTTCGGCGCGGGCAACCCCGTACTGCTCGCCGTCTGCCACGAACTGGGCATCACCGAGGTCTACCGCGTGGGCGGGGCGCAGGCCGTCGCCGCCCTCGCCTACGGCGTCGAGGGGATGCCTGCGGTGGACATGATCGTCGGTCCCGGAAATATGTTCGTCGCCCTGGCGAAGCGGCACGTCTTCGGCACCGTGGCCATCGACTGCATCGCCGGGCCGAGCGAGGTCGTCGTCCTGGCCGACGAGACGGCCCGCGCCGACTTCATCGCCGCCGACATGCTCGCCCAGGCCGAACACTCGCCCGGCGCGAGCATCCTCGTCACGCCGCACGAGCCGTTGATCGACGCCGTCGATGCCGAGCTGGACCGGCAGTTGTCGGCCCTCTCGCGCGCGGAGCTAACGCGCGACAGCCTGGAGCGATTCGGCGCGCTGGTCCTGGTGCAAAACCTGGACGAGGCGATCGAGACGACGAACGCCCTCGCCCCGGAACACCTGGAGATCATGACCGCCGACGACAAGGCGGTGTGCGACCGCATCGACAACGCCGGCGCGATCTTCCTCGGCCCCTACTCGCCGGTCGCCGTGGGTGATTACGCCGCCGGCCCCTCGCACACCCTGCCGACGGGTGGCACCGCGCGGTTCGCGAGCGGCCTGTCCGCGTGCGACTTTCTGCGACGGAGCAGCGTCCTCTCGTTCACCCGCGCCGGCCTGGCCGAGATGGCCGGCGACGTGCTACGATTGGCGGGGGTCGAAGGACTGACTGCCCACGCGGAGAGCGTGCGGGTGCGGGTGGAGGGGGGATAGACCAGCGGCGTAAGCAAACGAACACCGCAACGTAGAAGGACATGCGCGTGAAGAGGGACGACTGGCAACGGATCGTGGAAGAGAGGCTGCTCGCCACCCAGGCTCTCCTCGCGACCCGTCAATGGGCTTCGGCATACTATCTGGCTGGGTACGCCGTAGAATGTGGATTGAAGTCGTGCATCCTCGTCCGTGTCGCCTCGGAGCCGGAGGTGATCTTCGGGGATAAGAGGTATTCGGAAAAGTGCTGGACGCACACCATCGAAGATCTGGTGAAACTCGCAGGACTCGACGATGCCCTCGACGCGGATACCGCTTCGAACCCTGCCTTGGGCGCGAATTGGGTGATTGCAAGGAAGTGGAACGAGAAGAGCCGCTACCTGATGAAATCACAGGCGGACGCCCAAAATCTTTACGATGCGATAACGGATGCCGCGAACGGGGTGATGCAATGGATCAAGATTCGCTGGTAAACGAGCAGATCGAGGCGGCGGCGGAATTCCTCAGCGAGTTCGAGAAGTCGATCCCTATCGTGGTGGCTTTTTGGCTCAAAGAGCAGGACGAGGGGCGGTGGACCCTCTACATAGCCTCCGACCGGATCGACGAAATGCACCTCCAAACAGCTTACATGGAGATGCTGCGGGTCAAGAAAGAGATCAACAACCCCAATTTCGACCCCTACCGCGTGACGCTCCTCGGACTACGCCAACCAATGGTCCGAGCCGCACTGGAAATCTACAAGAAGCATTCGGCCAAGATCCCCCTCCGCCTTCGCGACCGGACCTTCGGGGATGTCTATGCCGAGGAAGTCTATCTCATTCGAGGCCCCACTGGAGACTACACGATGCCGAGCGGACGCGAGATGCTCAACCAGATCATCGATCAAGAAGCCGCTTACTTCCAGCAGCATGGAAGACCGCCTCGCAAGATGAAACTTCCGGTCCTCATGGCCTACGACCTCGCCAAGTGCGGCAGGAACGAGGTGGGTGATCTCAGCGGGAAAGTTTTCAAAGACGGTATTACTGTTTTCGAGCAAGAGGGATTTCACGGCATGCGTGTGGAGATCATTCGCGATCGGAACGCCACATTGGAATTCGAGTAAATCGCAGTGGAAGTAAGGAGGCGAAGGGCTGACGGCCCACGCAGAGAGCAAATGGGAGCGTTCATCGGCGTTTACACCTTCTCGGGAGAGGCAAAAACATGAGCAACGAAGAACTGCGAACCTGGCTCGGCCTTCGACTCGCGGACCTGCTGGTCTACCTGTCGTTCATCCCGCTCGGTGCGATGTTTTTCATCGACGGTCGGGCCATCGAGATCGGCCTGGCCGTGACGGCGCTTCTGCTGTCGCTCGCGGCCTGCGTCTTGGGAATGAAGTCTTCTCCCAAAGTGTCTCGGGCGGCCAACGCCATCAAGAAGTTCGCCTACCCGTTCGCGGTCTGCTTCGTGTTGCTCGTCATCGCGGTCCATTCGGTGCGGTCTTACCGGATCCCGCAGGACGGGATGTATCCGGGTCTGCCGGCGGGCAGCCGCCTGCTCGCCGTGCGCAGACCCTATCACGACTCGACGAGAGTCTCGCGTGGCGATATCGTGGTATTCGACCAGATGGTCGATGGCACGACGTACCAGTATATCTGGCGGGTCGTCGGCTTGCCGGGCGACACCATCGAGACCACCCGCGATGCGCTGATCGTGAACGGCGAGCAACTCCGCAGGGAGGAGTCGCGAAGGGATGGCTCGTTGGTCTTGTACCAAGAGACGAACGGCAGCGCGGTGTATGAGGTCGCCTACGACAGCGAGCCGACACCCGATCCCCCGCCTGATCGATCCCTGACCGTGCCGGAAGGCCATTTCTTCGTCATGGGAGACAACCGCAGCCATGCGGTGGATAGTAGATACTCTGGCCCGATTCGGTTCGAGTCCATCGTGGGCAAGAAATGGTAAGCGTATCCACATGATAAGAAGGTTTCTACGGGAGCCAGACCGCCTGTGAATGTCGTTGACTCCCTGTTCGACTACCTCCGCCCCTCCGTCCGCGCTATGGCAGGCTACGCCCCCGGCGAGCAGCCGCGCCAGGGCGACATCGTCAAACTCAACACCAACGAGAACCCCTACCCGCCCTCGCCGAAGGTGTTCGAGGCGGTCCGGGACGCACTGACGGGCGACCGCCTCCGCAAATACCCGGACCCCGTCGGCACCGCCTTCCGCCGGGCGGCGGGGCGCGTCCTCGACGTGGACCCCGACGGGATCGTCATCGGCAACGGTAGCGACGACATCCTGACGATCCTCACGCGCGCGTTCGTCCCGGCGGGCGGGCTGATCGTCTCGCCGACGCCGAGCTACATCCTGTACCGCACGCTCGCCGAGCTGCAAGGCGCGCGCTTCGCCACCGTCCCCTTTACCGCCGACTGGGCGTTGCCGGACCCCTGGCCGCTGCCCGAGGCGAACCTGACGGCCCTCGCCAACCCCAACTCGCCCTCCGGGACGTTCGTCGGCCTCGCCGAGATCGAACGACTCGTGGCGCAGGTGCGCGGGCCGGTGCTGGTCGATGAGGCTTATGCCGACTTTGCGGAGGCCGACGCTATCCCACTCGCCCGCGCCGGCAAGGTGATCGTCTCGCGGACGTTATCGAAATCCTACGCCCTCGCCGGTATACGGTTCGGCTACGCCGTCACGACGCCGGAGACCGCCGAGCAACTCGTCAAGGTGAAGGATTCGTACAACTGCGACGCCCTGAGCCTCGCCGCCGCCACGGCCGCGATCGAGGACCAGGATCATATGCTCGAGATGCGATCGCGCGTTCTGGCGACGCGCGCCCGGCTCGCCACCGCGCTGGCCGGCCTCGACTTCGCCGTCACGCCGAGCCAGGCGAACTTCGTCTGGGCACGGCGCGAGGGTCGCCCGCTGAAGCCGATCTTCGAGGAGTTGAAGAGGAGGAATATCCTCGTTCGCTTCATGGCCTACGAGGGTTATGGCGATGGCCTGCGCGTTTCCGTCGGCACCGACGCGGAGGTCGATCGCTTCCTGAACGAGACGGCATCGATCGTCTCCTCTCGGGGGCTATAGAGGACTCAGAGAAATACAAAGAATGGGAAACGGATTGGACGGATCGAGCGGATTCACACAAATCATGCCAGAGAGGATCAATTCTTCTGATCCGTATTGATCGGGTGTGGCAAAACTTTCGGGAGGGGCATACGAGCGGAGGACGAAGCCCGACGCGCGAGCGAGGGAGGACTTTCACGTCCCCCGTCGTGGCCCGCTTCCCTCGCTGGCGCGTCGGGCTAAGAAATCCCCAGACGATTGCCCCGCCCGAAAGATTTGCCACACCCTATTGATCCGCCTCATCCGTCCAATCCGTGTTCCATTCTCAGTAGAAGCAAATTGGCGGCCCGTCGATGTTACGTCCTGTTTTCCAAAACCATTATCGGGACGGAGCTTGCGTTCATCTACCCCTCCACCTGCAAGGCATCCGAGTTTGCTTCTACTGAGATCGAAGAAATGACGTTGGAGTTCCTCGAACCTGAATTCTCTGTACTCGTTATTTCGATCTGTGTAATCTACGCAATCTGCGGATGGACCGTGTCGGCTCCTCTGTGTTTCACTTCTTCTCGTTCGTGTCGGCGAGTTGCTCGAAGTAGAGCTTGATCGATCGCGCGTAGTCGTCGCCGTAGCGGGTCTTCATCTGTTGGACGAGGCGCGTCCGGAGTTCGCCGGGCAGTTCGCCCCAGCGCTTGCCGATGTACGGCGTCAGTTTCTTGGGGAGCATGCGACCGTCCACCGCGCCGCCAGGTGTCGCGCCTCGGGCGAGTTGTCCGCCCGCGCGGCGGAGGCCCTTCTCGGCCAGGCGCATCGAGCCGGTCGCCTCGCCGGGTTCGCCCTTGCCGAGTTGGTCCTGGGCGCGGTTCATCTGCGCGCGTGCCTCCCGGACCGAGTCGCCCGCCGCGCCGTTGCCCTTTCCTAAGTCCCGGCCCATGCGGGCGGCGGCCTGCTCGAGCGCCTTCGCTGCCTCCTCGCGCTGGGACTGTGAACCGGACTGGTTGCCCTGCTTCGCCATCGCCTGGGCCGACTTCATTTTGGCCTCGGCCTGGCGAACGGCCTTCCCCTCGGACGATCCGGGCATCTTGTCGAGAACCTTCCCCAGGTCGCCTGCCTGTTTCACGAGTTCCTCCTGTCTGGCCCCTTG
>JANXSH010000250.1 GCA_025356615.1 Planctomycetia bacterium
CGTGCCCACCACGTCCCCCGTCCGCGTCAGGTCCGCGCTCTCGTCCTTCGCCAGGCCAAAGTCGTTTACCCAAAGAGTGCCGTGCAGGTCGAGCAAGAGGTTGGACGGCTTGATGTCGCGGTGGAGGATCCCCTGCCGGTGGGCGTAGGCCAGCGCGTCCGCCACCTGCGCCCCGATGCGAGCCACGCCTCGGCAATACTCCGCCTCGGGACCGCTCGCCGAGAGTGCCGAAGACGAGACCGGATCGACGAGAGAGGCCGATCGGTTGGGACGCTCGACCGGCTCCACGGGTGCTGCGGTCGTGGCAGACTCGAAGTGGCCGGTCAAGAGGCTGTGGGCGACGCTCGGCCCGGCAGGGACATCGCTGACCGAATGTTGGCGCAACCGCCGCACGTCGGCCAGCACCTTGTCGATCCCCTCGCCGCGGATGAACTGCATGGCGTAGTAGCGGACGCCGTCGCTCTCGCCGACGCCGAAGACCGGCACGATGTTGGTGTGGTGCAGCCGGGCCGCCGCCTTCGCCTCGCGCCGGAAGCGCTCGAGGTACGAGGAGGGGAGCAGGGCCGCCGCCGGCAGCACCTTCAGCGCGACGTGCCGGCCCAGCGACACCTGCTCGGCCTCGTAGACGACGCCCATGCCGCCCCGGCCCACCTCGCGCACGATGCGGTAGTCCCCCAGACGCTCCGGGTGCCGGGCCTCCTCCGGGGCGGTGCCGCCGAAGTCCCCCGTGAGGTCTCCCGCCGCCGGCTTGAGCCGCTCCATCATCGCCAGCGCCGGGAACAGCTTGCGGATCTGCTCGGCGTGCTGCGGGTACTTCTCGACGTACTCGCCCATCGAGGGCGTCTCGCCGCCGCGGAGGCGCTCGGCGAACTCCTCGGCCAGCAGCTCGACGGGGTTGCGTTCGACGCTCGAAGTGGGCATGGGGACCTCGTGTCAGGTGTCGAAGAAACCGGGCATCCCGGACAGCACTTCTCTCAGCCGTTCCAGGGCGCGGATGTAGCGATTACTCGCGGCCGACTTGCGAATGTCCAGCACTCGGGCCGTCTCGCCGTTGCTCAGTTCCTCGAAGTGGCGCAGGGTCAGCACCTCGCGGTCCAGCGGGTCCATGCCGTTGAGCGCCTCCTGGAGGCGGAGTTGCATCTCGGCCCGCATGGCGGCCAGGCTGGGCGAAGTGAGTCGGCCCAGCAGTTGCGCCGCCAGCGACACCGACGACGCCTGCGGCAGGGCACCGCGGTACAGCGACACTTCCTGCCCCACGTCGCGCATCTTCGCCTCGAAGTGCTGGCGGTGGACGATCAACAGCCGTTGCCCCGTCAGCAAGCGCAGCCAGAGGAACAGCGGCAGGGTGGGGTTGGCGGCGTATTCGACGGCCCGCCGGGCCACGTCGAGGTAGGCTTCCTGGAGGACATCGGAGGCGTCGATGCGGCCCTGCAAACGGCGGTCGAGTCGCAGAAGTACCATGCGGCGCAGCCGGCTGCGGTAGCGGGCGAACGCCTCCGCGAGGGCTTGTTGGTCCCCCTCGGCGATGCGCCGCACCAGCTCCCGAACGTCAGTCGCGTCGTCTGCCATTTGCAAGCTCATGAAGTGTTAACTGCGCAACGGCGCTGATTGTACACACCTCATTTCGCCATGACCAAAGGATTCCCGATGCGACTCTGGGTAAACGTGAATCGCGCCACGTCCGAAGACAGGTGCCCCCGCGCTCGACCCGCGCTGCGGGTTAAAGCTCTCCGGCCCGTATGTCTCCGGTCAGGTGCATCTACGCTGGTGAGTGGGTAGCCGCGAATCCGATAGCCGGGACGCAACACGGGGCGCGATCGCGCTCCGCGTTGCGGCTAAACATTCGGGTCTCACAGCGTCGGCTGGATCGCATGGAACAGGTCGGCCATCTTGATCCCCAGCCCCAGCGAGATCTTGTAGAGCGTGTCGATCGAGGCGGAGTTCTTGCCGAGTTCGATCTGGGACAGGTAGCCCAGGGAGACCTTGGTCCGTTGCGCCATCTGGGCCAGCGTCAGGCCGAGACCCTTGCGGCGCTCGCGGATGACGGCACCGAGCGCCTCGCACAAGGCCCGCTCGCTCATGCGGAGTAGCCCGCGTCCTTCCAGGCAGCGCAGGACGGTCTGCTGGAGTTGGACGACGGGAAAGGGCTTCGTAAGGTAGTCGTAGGTTCGCGCCCGGAGGCAACTCAGGACGCTGTCCATCGACGGGTAGGCGGTAACGACGATCAAGCTGGCCTGGGTCTGACACTCCCGGATCCATTGCAAGACCTGCTCAGAATCCAAGCCCGGAATGATGTAGTCGAGGATGATCAGGTGGTATTCCGGGCCTCGCAGCGCCGCCTCCACCAGGTTCGGGTCGCTGACGACCTCGACGCGGAAATCGTTCGGGGCGAGGGCGGCCTGGATCACCCGACACACGGACGAGTCGTCGTCCAACACCAAAACGCGCACCTCACTCGACCGATAGAGCGCGGGCGATTCGTTCGGCCAGGGCCGCCCGTTGACCTCCGTATCGAGCAACTCCGGTTCGGCTTCCTCGAGGTAGTTGGCACCGGACTTGTTTTGCATCGTCAACATGCGAGGTTCCTTCTGGGGAGAGAGTTGTCGGTTGATGGGTATTGGACGTGAGCCGTCGTCTCGCTCGTATCTAACTGACAACTGGCAACTGACAACTGACAACTGTTCTCTGGGGGACGCGATCCAGCGCGACTCGGACCATCCGGGTCAACTGCTCAGTGCGGAAGGGCTTGGTAAGCAATTCGAAGGGGTGGTTCGTCATGTCGTGTTGGGTGAAGTCGGGCGTCACATGCCCGCTCATGAACAGCACTCGAACCGAAGGATCCCGCCGGACGAGTCGGCGGACGAGTTCGACCCCGGTCATCTCCGGCATGATG
>JANXSH010000256.1 GCA_025356615.1 Planctomycetia bacterium
CTCTTCTTTCCCCGCCCGCGTCGCCGCCCACTCCTCGGGCGAGAACTTCACGTCCCGCGCGTTCGACCCGTTGTACGACCCGACGATCCCATCTTCCGCCATGAAGTCGATGAGCCGCGACGCCCGGCCGTAGCCGATGCCGAGGGCGCGCTGCAACAGCGAGCAACTGCCCCGTCCCTCGCGGACGACGACATCGATGGCCTGCTCGTAGAGCTTATCGCGCGACTTGACGCGCTCGACCAGCGAGCCGCCCGCCTCGTCGGCCTCGCGCATCTCTTTTGTCTTGAGTTGCAACAACTCCGTCTCGTAGCACGGCTCCGACTCGAGGTAGTCGGCAACGCGCGTGATCTCCGCATCGCCTGCATATGCGCCTTGCGCGCGCGTCAGGTCGCTCGTCCCTGGAGGCAGGAACAGCATGTCGCCCCTGCCGAGGAGTTTGTCCGCGCCCATCTGGTCGAGGACGACTCGGCTGTCCGACTTCTGCGCGACCTTGAAGCACAGGCGCGACGGCAAGTTCGACTTGATGAGGCCGGTAATCACGTCCACGGTCGGCTTCTGCGTCGCGAGGACGAGGTGGATGCCTGCGGCACGCGACTTCTGCGCGAGTCGGATGATGTAGCCCTCGACTTCCTTCTTGAACTGCATCATCAGGTCCGACATCTCGTCGATGACGATCACGATGTACGGCATGCGCTCGGGGATGCGCTTACGCTCGTCGTCGTCGCTCGGCTTGACTCGGCGGAGGATCTCGTCCGCCGAGAGTTCGTTGTACCCGGCGACGTTGCGCACGCGCGCCCGCCGCAGCAGGTCGTAGCGCTCCTCCATCTTGTCCACGGCCCAGGCGAGGACGGCCTCGGCCTTCTTCATGTCCTCGATGATCGGACTCATCAGGTGGGGCACCCGACTGCACCACTGCATCTCGACGCCGCTCTTGGGGTCGATCAGCACCATGCGGACCTCGTCGGGGCGGCGCGTCATCAGCAAGCTAAGGATGATCGTCGTGAGGCAGACCGACTTGCCGGTGCCCGTCGTGCCCGCGATGAGCAGGTGGGGCATGTCGGCCAGGTCGTACATGAGCGGTCGGCCCTCCGCGTCCTTGCCCAGGAAGAGCGGGATCTTGGCGCGGGCGACCTTCGCGGCCGAGAGCTGGATCACCTCCTTGAGGAGTACGTCGGTGCGCGTCTCGTTGGGGATCTCGATGCCGACGGCGTTCTTACCGGGCAGCGGCGCGACCATACGGACGCTCGGCACCTTGAGGTTCAGCGCGATATCATCCGCAAGGCTCGTCACCTTGGCGACGCGGAGGCCGGTCTCGAGCGTGATCTCGTACATGGTCACGACGGGGCCGGTGTTGATGCCCACGACCTTGACGGTGATGCCGAAGTCGGCGAACGTCTTCTCCAGGAGGGCGGCGCGCTCCCGGAGTTGCTGGTCCTGCGCGCCGGGGACGACCGGGGTGGGGTCGTCGAGGAGGTGCAGCGGCGGAACCTCGTAACCCGCGAAGCGCTCGCGCTCGGAGTGCATGCCGTTGGACAGCATCAGTTTCGGCGAGCCGACTCGCTCCTCGAGGTGTGGCTCGTCGGGGTCGAGCCGGACATCGATCGCCTTCACCTCGTGGTGCAGAATGGGAATCGTGAGTTTGGAAAAGAAGCCGCCCGATGACTTGGGCTTCTCTTCGGGCGTTCGGCCATCGATCGGGACCGTCGGCGGCGCGACCGGCGGGACCGGCTTCACCGGGCTTGGTCGGCGGATCCCGCCCACGACGCGACGTAGACCACCTGCGAGGCCGGGGACGCGCCGGACGAATCGTTTCCCTATCCAGCCCAGTCCGAGGAACAGCCGCCGCCACAGGAACCAACCCGCCAGCCCGACGCCGAGCGCGGCGATGGCCGCAACGAGGAGGTGCCCCGTCTCGGGGAACTGCTCGACGAGCCATGCCTCGAGCCAGGCACCGACCGCGCCGCCGACGCCCGAGAGCGGGCTATCGGCGCGGGCCGACAAGTACCACTGGGCCAACACGCACCCCACCGGGACGAGGAGTAGCACGCCGATGAGCCGACCGGCCCAGCCGATCACGTCGCGCCGGACGACGAGCGCGAGGACGAGGACGGCCCACGACGCGAGCCAGAGAACCACGCCGACGCCCAGCGCGGCGACGAACTCGCCGCCGAGCCACGCCCCGATCGGGCCGAGCGGGTTGCGAACTCCCTCCGGCGCGGGGTAGGCGCGGCCCGCGTCGTCCATCGGATCCCGGCCGGCGACTGCGACGGCGACGAGAACCCCGGCGGCCAGCAACAGACCTGCGGCGACATCGAGCCGCCAGGCGCGAGGGGGTTTCATGGTGCCGATTCCTGGGGCCGATCAGACAATACAAGAATTAGCCACAGATGAACACGGATGAACACAGATCAAAGGCAAGAATTGGTATTATCTGGGTTCATCTATGTTCAGCTGTGGCTAAATTGGCGTTCAGATAATCTCACACATCGTATCATCGTCGAGCCGATGGCTTTTCGCACCTGTGAAATAACACCTTTAGGGGAGAATATGTTCCACATCGTTCTGTATGAGCCGGAAATACCGGCGAACACGGGTAACATCAGCCGCCTGAGCGTCGCCGTCGGCGCGACGCTGCACCTCGTCGGTCGGCTGGGCTTCAGCCTCGAAGACAAGTACCTCAAGCGGGCTGGCCTCGACTACTGGCCGGAGGTCCGCCTCGAGCGCCACGAGACGCTCGCCGACTACGAGGCAACTCAGGAGGCGAATCGCCTCTTCTGCTTCAGCTCCCACGCAACGAGGTCTTACACGCAGGTTAAGTATCAGCCGGGCGATGCGTTCCTCTTCGGCTGCGAGTCGCGCGGCCTGCCGCTCGAGGTGATCGAACGCCACGCCGGGCGGGCGCTGCGCATCCCGATGATGAACGACAAGATGCGCTGCCTGAACCTGTCGAGCGCGGTGGCGATCGTGGTGTACGAGGCGCTACGACAAGTGGGGGCGCTGGACGAGGAGCTACGGACGAGAGTCGGTGGGTGACATGATAGTGGCGATTTATCGACGCGGAGCCTGATGGGGGCCTCGAAATGAGGGAGGATCGGGATAGGTTATCTGGGTCTCCATCCTGGGATTGCGAAAATGCTTGTCGCGATCTATATCTATCGTAAGAGGAATAGGCGTGGAAGAATCTGGCTTGCAAGTCAGCCGAAAAACTATCTTGGTGGTACTCTTTGTTCCGAGCGTCGAGCGCGACGGGATCACGACTATTCACCAAGAGCATTGGGTGGAAGAGGCGCTCGAGACGCTCGGCCAATTATACGGCGGGGCCACTGCTTTTCCGCAGGCCCAAGGTGTCTGGCGCGATGACGAGATGGGTGGTATCCTGGTCAAGGATCAGCCTGTCGTCATTCATTGCTATACGACGCCCGCAGACATCGCCGATTCGGATCGTCTCTCCCGGCTTGGAAGTTTCTGCCGACGAATGGGACGCGAGGCGCACCAAGGCGAAATTGGGCTAGTGATCGGCGATGAGTACCTGGCATTCCGAGATTTCTCGAAGGAGTAGGTCATGGGCGCATCCTTGGACATGGAGCGTATCGCAAAAGAGTTGGGAGCGGAGCGAGGTGGCAAGGTGTCGGCGACCGGGGGCTACTTCGGTGCTCTCCAGATAGCTGCCGATGTCGCCTCGCGTTTTCGCGTGCCAGCAGGCGGCGGCCGCCCAACCGATCCATCGTGGAGCGAGCAGCGCCTGGTCCGGCTCTCACCTCGAACGCTCGAGCAGCTCGAGCAGCTCGCAGAGCAGGCGCAGGCAAGCCCGATGCAGGTTGCGGCGCTATTGCTCGAACGAGCGGTACAGACCGTCGTGAGCCAATAGCAAGCAGGTCGAACCAACGGCTGAAGAGGACCGGGGCCACCGATGAGCTTCGTTGCTCGGCATCTGGGTCAAAGGAGGCTTGCTGTGGCAACGGATCCCGTCCAATCAGATGACTGGCCAGACGACGAGTATATCCCGTATTTGGAAGCCGAGCAGCGTCTCTACGCCTGGATTCTGTGCAAGGTAGGCGGTGTCGCGCCCGAGGAAGCAATGAGCCGCGCCATTGCTCGTTTTCATTACGAGCCTCAGAGTGAACGCGGGGTCATCACGAATATCGGCGCTTGGGACATCGCAATGCGGGATCTCTTTGGGCGGCGCCGGAAACCCGAAGAGTTTGGGCTGGAAGTGGAGTTCGACGCCCTGAAAAAGCGGTTGTTTCATGGCGAGTGAGGGCCACCGAACGATCAAGCTCACCGGCTGAGGCCGCTGGCGTGACGCTGAACTTTGAAAAGCCGTTTGAGTCGTTCCGCCGTTGGACGGGTTGGCAGGGCACAACAGGATATGGCTTACACCGATTTCACGCTGGAAACTGCGGAGGCGGACTTAGCCGTCACCGCCCGGCCTGGGGTGCTGTTCCCTGGGCTGCGGCCGGTGCCCGTTCCGGTCTGGCTACAGGAACTCCTCGGTCGCGGGATGCGTCTGGCCTTGGTCAGCGAGAAGGCCCGTAGCGAGTTCATCGTCGCGCCGATCCTGCTGGCGGTCCGAGAGCTATGCGGCGAGCGGGTCGCCATCCTGTCCGGCGAGCGCCTCGACGTGGACCCGGCCCGCCGGTTGCTCGGCGAGTGTAACTTCATCCTGGCACTGTCCGACCCGCTCCCGCGTTTACGCGCGCCGCTCCTCGCGGTGGTGGAGGCGAAGAAGAATGACATCGATGCCGGGCTGGGGCAGTGCGTGGCCCAAATGGTCGCGGCTCAGTTGTACAACGAGCGGTCGGGGCAGGCGATGCCCGCCGTCTCCGGGTGCGTGACCACGGGGGAGGACTGGCAGTTCCTGCGTCTGGCCGGGACGGCGGTGACGATCGACCAGGGGCGGTTCTACATCGATAATGTAGGCGGGATCCTGGCGGCGCTCCAGGCGGCCCTGCAACAGGCGGGGGTCGGGCCGAACCAACCGCCGGAGCCGACCGGGCCGGCATGACAGCATTCCAAGATTCCACAGTTCCTCAGCCGACCCCGCTGCTGAACGTTATCGTTCGGCGGAGGAGACACACATGGAAGTCGAAAACGAAGTCCTGGAATCTGCGGCGTTGGCGAGTTACCAACGGGACGCGGATAGTTCGAGGCTTCGTTCCTCCCTTCAACCAGTGGAAGGTAATTGCGGATGATCAAGTACTACAACTTGGGTGCGAACAAGAGACTCAACGAAATCGTGATGGCGGGCAGTCACGACGCGGGAATCACGGGCGGCGATAAGAATGTCCAGACGCAGGACTTGGACATCGCGGGGCAGGCGACAGCCGGCGTGCGCGTCTTCGACCTCCGCGTGGCGGTGGCCGCCAAGTCGACTCAGCCGGGAGCCGCAAAGGAAGCGGAACTCAAGTCCTTCCATGCCGACGGGAAGCTGATGAAGAATGAGACCAAGTCTCGATTCGTACCGGAAGTGAACCGGGTCGAAACGGTCACCCGAACCAAACTGAGGGGCGGGACTTTCGGCCTAGGTCTCGCGGGGATGCTACAGCAGGCAAAAGCCTTCGTGGAGAACAACGACACGGAGTTCCTGATCCTCAAATTCGACAAGTGTACGAACTGGGAACTCATCGCCGAGGTCTGCGTGAGCGAACTGGCGGGTACCCTCTACAAAGACGCCGGCAACCTGAACAGCAAGAGGCTCAAGGATCTGAAGGGGCACGTCATCGTCCTCTTCACGCAGGGCGGATTGACGGCGATCCCGCAGCAATACAAGGGTGCCGGCGGGATCCTCGGCATCAAGAACTTGTCCGCCGGCGGCGCGTACGACGACCAGTACGAGGGGATGCAGTATTTCGGCAAGGGCGGAACGTCGGTCGTGAAGGCGTATGGAAAGATCGGCCAGAACGAGAAGAAGCAGTCCAAGCTGATGAGCCGGGGGGCGACGGGCGATCCCGACGTGATGGGAATGATGTACTGGACCTCCACGGGCGTCAACGAAAGTATCCGCAAACGCAACGACAAGATGTGGAACGCCAAGAACACGAATTCGTTCAGGAGGATGTGGGAATCGGGCCTGGCGGAGTCCATCGAGTCGCGCGTCGCGAGCAGCGTCGATCCGACCAACTACGCATCGGCGTCCATTCTCAAAGCCTTCATGCCCAACATCGTGATGATCGACTTCGCGGATGACAACAAATGTTCGGAGATCTACGACCTGAACGCGGTGGCCGGGGTCGAAATCACGTTCGCCGCACAGCAACTCGATCTCGAAATGAAGAAAGCCCAGGACCAATACGCGGAGCTGGTGCGGAAGAAGCGGATCTAGGGGGAGCGGAAGTTCGACAAGCGGGATGGCTTTCTCCGCCGAGGGAAATGCGGACCGGATCCCGTCCCAGGGTCCGCCGAACCATCCGCAGCAACAGACGGCGGACTCGATGCCGTCTTCCCGGCGTTCACCGTCGCTCGGCATGAACGCCGCGGAGAGTGTGAATGCATTCGGCGAGCCGGGAGCGTTACCGTAGTTTCAAAAAAAAAGGAAGCGAGACGCATGGGAGGTTCCGCGACGTAAGTCCTTATCCTTCGGTCGAGAAATCGACGCAAGTCCTTATTTTATCGGCGGTCGCGTGCCTCATGGGGGTGCCATTCGCCGGGACAGCCGCGCTCCCGGAAGTTTTGCCCCACCCGATGACCATCGGTCTCATGAATTCGTTGGACATGGAATTCCTCGCTGGTATGCTGGACTCATGTAACCCACCGCCGGAGTCCCACCATGCTCACTCTCCTGGGCCGATCTCGTGCGACGTGCGACGGCCACTCACGCCGGGAGGTACTCCGCGCCGGGGCGCTGGCTCTGTTCGGCAGTGTCTTGCCGCAGCCTGCCGGAGCTTCGGCGAGGGTGACGGCACCGGCGAAATCGGTCATCCTCATCGACCTCTACGGCGGCCCCAGCCACATCGACATGTTCGACATGAAGCCGGCCGCCCCGCGCGAGGTGCGCGGCGAGTTCGACCCGATCGCCACGTCGCTGACCGGCCTGCGCATCTGCGAACACCTGCCGCGCCTCGCCAAGTGGATGCACGAGACGACGCTCATTCGCTCCGTCACGCACGGCTACAACAGCCACAACCCCTACGCCGTCATGACCGGGTTCACCGGCGGCAACGACCAGCAAGACTACTTCGCCCGCCCCTCGAACCACCCGAGCATGGGGTCGGTCTGCCAGTACCTCGGCATCGGGCAGACGCCCGGTGTTCCGGGCTACGTCCTCCTGCCGGCCTACCCCGGCTACTCCGAAGGTCTGCGCCGGGCCGGCCCCTACGGCGGTTATCTGGGCAACGCTTACAACCCGCTCTTCACGACGTGCGATCCGGATTTCGGCGGCCGCAAGGTAACACGAGGCGACCTGAAGGATTTCTACGACCCGACGATCATGCCGATCGGCGATCCCCTCCTGCCGATCCCGAAGGAGATCACCCTCGACACGCTCGATCGGCGGCGAAAACTGCTCGACCAACTCGACCGCGTCGCCTCGCGCTCGGAGATCGCCGGCCCAGAACAGGTCATGCAGAAGCGCCAGCGCCAGGCGCTCGAGTTGCTCCTCTCGCCGAAGGCGCGGCAAGCGTTCGACCTCGACCGGGAGCCGGCGCGGGTCCGTGATCGCTACGGGCGCGACGTGTTCGGCAGTAGCGCCCTGCTCGCCCGCCGACTCGTCGAGGCGGGCGTCACGTTCACCACGATCCACACCGAATCGTTGGGCAACGGCCACTGGGACACGCACGCGAACAATTTCAACCTTCTGAAGGGCTTCCTGCTGCCCTGGTTCGATCGCTCGCTGACCGCGCTGCTCGACGACCTCGAGACACGCGGACTGCTCGAGACGACGCTCGTCGTCGTCACCGGCGACATGGGCCGCACGCCGC
The DNA here is from genome assembly GCA_025356615.1 of Planctomycetia bacterium. Taxonomy (GTDB): domain Bacteria; phylum Planctomycetota; class Planctomycetia; order Gemmatales; family Gemmataceae; genus JANXSH01. Next base: position 7,917 of record JANXSH010000256.1, read on the forward strand.
GCGTCAACAAGAGCGCGGGCCGCGACCACTGGCCGCAGTGCGGCTTCTGCCTCCTCGCGGGCGGCGGCACTCGCAAGGGACTCGTCTATGGCTCCAGCGATGGCCAGGCCGCGTATGTCCGCGACTTCCCGGTCACGCCCGGCGACCTGTGCGCCACGATCTACCATCAAATCGGCATCGATCCAGATACGATGGTGCCGGACCAGAACGGCCGGCCTCTGCACATCACGCACGGCGGGAGCGTCGTGCGCGGCGTTCTGGCGTGAGGCCGTCGCCGATTAACGGAACTCGACCTCGCAGCGGACATTGTCCAGCTTGCGGAGGCCCGTCTCGCTGATCTTGATCGGCACCTTCACCCCCTGGATCGGCGAAAACGACTTGCCCATGAGATACAGCGGCGCGATGCCGACGTTATGCGTCGCCCGCATCGTCCTTCCTCCCACGGTCTTCTCTCTCGTCGTCGTGTGGTGGAACATCCACCCAGGGATATCGGTGGTGCTAGACAGGTCGATCTCCTTCGTCGCGAGGACTCCTTTCTCCTTGTCGAGCAGGGTGACAACGAGGGTCGGCTTCCCAGCCAGGTGCTTGATGGCATCTTTGTGTACGCAGTCGAGTTGGTAGACGTTCCACGCGACGGCGGAATAGTCTTGGCTGCACGATGTCATCACCCACATGTACCAGCCCTTCTTCTCTTCTGGCAAGGTGAATCCGAAGAAGTCGTCCGCCTTCTGGATCTCGACAGGGATGATTTTGAGGGTGGTATCTCCCTTGGTCTTGTTGCGCACGCTGGATGTGCCTGGCCCCTTACCCTTCGATGTCGTGTTGCGCACGCTGGATGTGCCTGGCCCCTTACCCTTCGATGTCGTTGCATTCCCAGCCTTTGCAGCAAACGTGAATCGTCTCTCATTGACTCTCACCTTTTCCAGCACGGCCACGAGGCGTCTGGAAGCTTCTTCGTACCTTTTTGGGTCGGCGGCGACCTGGACCGTCAATTTCAGTTCGCCTGTGTCTTCGTCGTAGTCGCGAGCGGTCGGCTTGGCGGCCTGCGCGACGACGACCTTCGGGATGTCCTCGAGGGCGGCCTGCAACATCTCGGTCGCTCTCTTGCGTGCTTCGACCCGCGACAGCACTTCGGCGGCCATGCCCTCGCCGTAGATTTTGCGGACCTCGAACCCCGCATCCTCGAGTTTCTCGGCCAACTTCCGGTTGATGACCGTGGCGCTGATCTTCATGCGCCAGATGTCGCCCTCTTTCTTGCGCTCTAGCTCCTTGTAGCTATTCGCGACGATGACGCCATCGGAGTACGTCAACACCTTGTCTTTGATGACTTTATCATTCTCGACCGTCGTCGTGCCGATCACGAGCGCCCCTGTGACCTTGCGCACCGCATCGCGAATGGCGTCTTTGCGGGCCTCCTCGGGAGTCTCGCCGACTCCTTCCCCTGTCATGGTCTGAGTCGCGGGGACACTCGCCGCAGTCTTACCCTTCTCTTTCGGCTTATCCTTCTCTTTTTTCGCGACGGCGGCGACAGCCTCCCAGCGATTGGTGTCGCTGTCATACTTGTAGGTCTTGTCTTCACTGGTGATGGAGGTGATCTCGGAAGCCTTGAACGTGGCTCTCTCGTTCAGTCTGATGCGAATACGGATCGTGGAAGTGGGCTGTTCGACGAGCCGACCGGACACCGTCTTCCCGGAGGCGAGATCGATGCGAATCGACTTCGATTTCTCGAGGACATCCGCCCCTTCCGCAAACAGGCAGCAGGACATCACCGCCGCGAAGGCGACCAGGGCGTATCGTCGAAAGGTGGGCATGACACTTTCCTCCGGAAGATTACTCGTCCTCGATCGGCTCGCCTTTGGAGTCGCAGATCGATCCCATGGCGATGTACAACACGCTACCATCTTTGGAGAACCACTTGCCGACGACGGACATGCCTTTGACCATACCCCTGGTCTTGGTCTGCGTGATCGAGAGGACTTCCGAGACGCTCTTGCCCTTCTCGCCCTTGTCGTCGATAACGATCTCGGTCTTCTCGGCCACCTTTTCCTCGTGAGCCACCTGCACGCCCTCGCGCTCGCCGACGATGGCTGCCAACGCCTTGACCTTGCAGACCTTCTCCGCGTCGATGCGCGTCCTCGCCGACTTGTCCTTCAGGACGACGCTGCCGATTCCCATGACCACGCGATTGCCGTTCTTCAGCCGAACGACTTTGGCCCCTGCGACCTCCATCAACAGCACGTTGCCGCGCAAGTAAGGCGCGAAGGCTTTCTCGAGCGTGACATCGCGAAATTTGTCATCGATGGCATCGGCCGGGGCCAACGCGATCAGCAACCAGGCGAGGGGGGCCATTACTCGTCTCCTCCGAGATCCTTCGTGTACTTCTTCGCGGCCTTCGTCAAAAATTTAACCCACACCGCCTCTTGCGCCTCGACCGCTTCGAGGGCTTCCTCGCGCTCGTTGGACAGGAGGAATCGATCGGTGGTCACATCGTTGCGGAGCCTCTTCCAGTGCTTTTCGCCGCTCTCCTCCAGCTCGGCGACGCGAAGGAGGAACGCCTCGATGGTCGCCGGCTTCTTCGTCACCTTCTTTTCCGCTAACTCGAGATCCGTCTGGAGGCTCTCGCCGAGTTGTTTCCCCGTGTCGATCAGGTCGCGTTTCCGCGTGAGGAACGGCGTGTCGAACCCGAAGCGCACGCGGCCTGACTTCGTCGCCGGGGCTTCGGCATCCGAGCGAAGCAGCACGACATTCTTGCGCGGCACTCGAAACGTCAGCGCGTAGACTTTTCCGTCCTTCGCCGAGGTGAGGACGCGCCCTCCGCTGATCTCGAAACGGGCATTCTTTTCGCGGGTCAAATGTTTGGCAAGACCCTGCATGGCGTACTGTTCCGCCTTGAGACGATTGAGCCGATCATTAGTCGTATCGTCGAACGCCGTCACGGGCAGCATGCGGACGCGGACCTCGTGATCGTCGCCGACATCGCGGACCACGGCCACGACCTGACGGGGGCCGCCGAGTTTATACGTCGTGGCCGCATCCGCCGAGACCAGGAGGGCGGTAAAGAGCAACACCGGGTGCATGGGGATCCTTCGCGCCAGGAAGACTCGCCGCGCCGATCGACTCGGCGCGTCGGGGATTTCGTCCCACCCGTCAGTCGTCGATCGTGACCTTCTTGTCTTCGATCTTCTTGTCTCCCGGCTTCGAGGGAGTACCCTTCTTGGCTGGGACGTCGCTGTCGAGGTCCGCCTTGGTCTTCTTCGTCGCCTCGGAGGTTTTGGAATTCCACTTCTTGACGAGATAGTACGTCTTGTCCTTCTCCGATATCTCGTAATGTGCGACCTGCATGCCGCGAAGGAATCCCTTGGCCGATCGCTCGTACTTCGTAGAGGTCCGCTCGAGCGACTTGCCCGCCTCGTTCATCGCGTCCTTGTTGTTGCCCTCATTCCCTTCCTGGAAGATGGCATGTTCGTCTTCGCTCTTTTCGTAGACCTTGACCTCGGATTTGAGGAACTTGACGAATTCCGCGTCCGCCTCGATCGAGGCGCGCTGGCTAGCGACTTTCTTGCCCTTGGCCGCCCCGAGGACGGTGCTGATGCGAGACGACCCGACTACCAGGAGTGAAGTGATCTCGCCGGTTTTTGGGTCGTATTCGATGTTGTAGACGCCAGACGGGTAGCTGGCGACCTTGCTCAGATCGACGATCTTGCGGGCCTTGGGATCCTTGTTCTTTTCGTCCGCTGCGACCGACACCGACGCCATGACGAGGGCAGTTAGCAGCACGAGAAATGCGAAAACTCGACGCACGGGCAGACTCCTTTGGGGTGTGACAGGCAGGAGGGGTACGATGCGGTTTTACCAGAGTCGATTCTAAGAAACGCCGCGCACCCTCGCAAGGGAAATGCGAGGCGGAATGGGAAAGTGGTCGAAAAAGGAGGAAGGAACCGAAGAACCCCTCGTGGGGCGAGGGGGAGGGATCGAGGGACGGCGCGGAAAAGGGCGAGTGGGAGTTACCGTCCCGGCTCCGTCGCCGAAGAAATACGTTCGAGTTGACACACCCCAATCGCACATGACCTCCCCCGTCTCTTGCCGGGTTGGTATGATACCTTTTTCTAGCAGGTCCATTCTCGAGGGGCGGAGATGAGTGAAGGCGGGTTACGAGTCGGGTTCCTCGGCGCGGGGCGCATGGCGACGGCCCTGGCCCGCGCCTGGGTTCGCGCCGATCGCATCAGCCTCACCTCGACTCTCGCCAGCGATCCGCTCCCCGCCGCGCGGGTCGGCTTCGAGCATGACACCGGATGCCCGGCGACGGCGGACAACCGGGCCGTCGCCCGGCACGCCGACCTGCTCCTCCTCGCGGTCAAGCCGCAGACCATGTCGAACGTCCTCGCCGAGGTCCGCGAGATCGTGGCGGAGAGGAAGCCGCTCGTCGTCTCGATAGCGGCGGGGGTCACGCTGGGTCAACTCTCGTCCGAGTTGGGCGCATCGACCCGACTGATCCGCGTCATGCCCAACACGCCGTGCCTCGTGGACGCCAGCGCCAGCGGATTCGCGCCGGGCGAACACGCCACGGACGAGGACGTTTCGCTGGTGCAGACGCTGCTCGACACCGTCGGCCGGGCGTTCCGCCTGCCCGAACAGTTGCTCGACGCGGTCACGGGCCTCTCGGGCAGCGGGCCGGCGTTCGTGTATCTCGTCATCGAGGCGCTGAGCGACGGCGGGGTGCGCGTCGGCCTGCCGCGCGAGGTCGCGACGGCGCTCGCTGCACAAACCGTCCTCGGAGCGGCGAAGATGGTCCTGGAGACCGGCCTGCACCCCGGCGCGCTCAAGGACATGGTGGCCAGTCCCGGCGGGACCACCATCGCGGGACTACACGAACTCGAGCGGGCCGGCGTGCGCGGCGCGTTCATGAACGCCGTCGAGGCCGCCGCCCGACGGGCGGCGGAGTTGGGCAAGAAAGGCTGAGCGGTCCCATGAGTCAACCCGAAGAACTCGTCCTCGTCCTCGATTTCGGGGCGCAATACGCCCAGCTCATCGCCCGCCGGGTGCGCGAGCAGAACGTGTTCTGCCAGCTCGTGCGCCACGACCTGACGGCGAAGCGCATCGCCGAGCTGGCCCCGCGCGGCCTGATCCTCTCGGGCGGCCCGTCCAGCGTCTACGACAATGGCGCTCCGAAGTGTGACCCCAAAATCTTCGACCTGGGCATTCCCATCCTCGGCATCTGCTACGGCATGCAACTCGCCTGTCAAGCGTTGGGCGGCGAGGTGAAGCCTGCCAGCAGCCGGGAGTATGGCCGGGCCGTCGTCCGCGTCCATGAGTCGGCTGGCATCTTCGCGGGCATCCCCTCCGAGACCGTGGTCTGGATGAGCCACGGCGATCAGGTCCGTTCCGTCGGCGGCGCCTGGGTGGCGCTCGCCGAGACCGACACCTGCCCGCTCGCCGCCGTTCGCCATGTGACCCGACCCGTCTACGGCATCCAGTTCCACCCCGAAGTCAGCCACACGCCGCACGGCGGTCGCCTCCTGCGGAACTTCCTCACGGAGGTGTGCGGCTGCCGGGGCACCTGGGCGATGGGGTCATTCCTGGAGCAGACCATTACCCGCCTCCGCGAACAGGTCGGCGAGGACCGCGTCATCTGCGGGCTGTCCGGCGGGGTCGATTCGTCCGTCGTCGCGGCCCTGCTCGTCAAGGCGATCGGCAAGCAGGTCTCGTGCATCTTCGTCGATAACGGCCTGCTGAGGACCGGCGAAGTCGAGGCCGTCCGCCGCACCTTCGGCGACCACTTCGGGGCGGATCTGCACGTCGTCAGCGCCGGGCCGCGCTTCCTCGGGGCGCTCGCGGGCGTCACCGAGCCGCAGGAGAAGCGCCGCCGCATCGGGCACGTCTTCATCGACGTGTTCGAGGACGAGAGCAAGCGGATCGAGGGCGTCCGCTACCTCGCCCAGGGCACGCTCTACCCCGATGTCATCGAATCCGGCGGCGCGATCGACGGCCCGGCCGCGAGTATCAAGCTGCACCACAACGTCGGCGGCCTGCCCGAGAAGATGGGCCTCGAACTCGTCGAGCCGCTGCGCGACCTCTTCAAGGACGAGGTCCGCCGACTCGGCCTCGAACTCGGCCTGCCCGAGTCGCTCGTGATGCGCCACCCGTTCCCCGGCCCCGGCCTCGCCGTGCGCTGTTTGGGCGAGGTTCTCGAGGAGCGCCTCGTCGTGCTTCGACAGGCCGATTCAGTCCTCCTCGACGAGCTGAAGAAGTCCGGCTGGTACGGCAAGACGGCCCAGGCGTTCGCCGTGCTGCTGCCGATCCAGTCCGTCGGCGTGATGGGCGACGGGCGGACGTATGAGTCCGTCGTCGCCATCCGCGCGGTGCAGACCGAGGACTACATGACCGCCGACTGGGCGCATCTGCCGTATGAACTGCTGGCGAGCATTAGCACGCGGATCATTAATGAGGTGAAGGGGATCAACCGGGTGGTGTATGACATCTCGAGCAAGCCGCCGGCGACGATCGAGTGGGAGTGAGAATTTGACCGTCGAACAACTACAGTCCGTCGAAAACGGCGAACCCGTAACGGTGACTTTGGCCGATATGGAATGCGTCCTCGTTCGCCGGGATGTCTTCCCCCGCCTCGAGCCGGATACCGGGCCGTGGACGATCGAGGAGATGAATCTGTTGGCGGACGAGGCGGAAGAGATGATTTCCCAAGAGGAATCACATGAACATTGAACGTGGGCAGTAGCGATCTCACGAATGATTCAGCAATTCCAGAACCTCACCCCAGCGAGCCTCGGCCTGGCCGAACGCCCAGCAACTTCTCAAGGTGTCCTTCAGCAACGGGGCACCTTCCTTGATCTTCACTTCGAGGCGGGGGAAGTAGGCGGCAAAGTGATATTCGAGTAGGTGTTCCAGGAGGACAGTAGCAACGGCGGCCCGCATGTCCTCGTCTTCGGAAACACCGTACTCGCATATCACTTGCCATACCCCTTCGGGATTCCCTTCGATGGACTCACCGACGACGATGATGGCTTGCCAACGGCAGGCGTTGTCTGGGTCATCGATGAATGAGCGGGCGACGGCGAAGAAAGAACTCGGAGGGATACCTGCGTCGATCTGCTGACGCATCAGGCGAAGTGCCTGCAACCTCTGGACTGAATCGAGAGAGGTTGCGACGCCAGCCACGTCCACTTCTTCGTGCTTCATGATCTCGTTCGAGTTGGAGTGATGTTCCCTGAAACTCAAATCCTACATCCGACAATCCACACAAGTCGTCGTATACGTCGCCTCCAAATCGACCGGCACCGTCGTCACCCCTCGGAGGGCCAGCGGCATGACCGGCAACGTCCGGTCGATCGCCAGAGGTATCGGCCACATTTCGATCTGGTCCCCCGTCTCCCGACGGGTGGGCCGATAGGCGACGGCATATAAGGCCGGTGCGCCGGGCAGCTCATACGCCTCGGGTTGTTCCATGAGGTGGATCAGCTCGTTATGAAGGTTCGCGAGTCGCTCGGAGACGATGTCCACGATCACCAGGCCGATCCCTTGCTGGAGGTAACTGAGACACTTGGCCGCGAAGGCCCGCCGCGCTTCGGGCCGATCCTTGTTGCCGGGGCTAATCAACTCGATCGCGGCAACGAGGGTTGCCCCGCCTGACATATGAAAGACCTGGACTTCGATCTCGTCCGGGAAGAGGGCCGGCATGACCAGAGGGGGCGCGGAAAGGGCATAGGTTCCGACCTCCACTCCAATCCCAAAGGTGCCCACGTCGCGTTCGACGCGACTCCCGACATGCACCTGGGCTTCCGCGAAACAGTTGGAGGGTAAGACGTTGCGGTTCAGGGTCCGCACCATCTCGGTGGCCCACGCCGCGTGGAACGACTCCCAGTGACGAAGGTTTGACAGCGGCGGATGGAAGTGATCTCGGAGTGGCATGATTCGATCCTTCCCAAGCGACGACCTCACCTGTACACATGATATCGAACACCCGATCCGATTGTAATCCCGCCCCCGTCCTTCCCTGCGACGCCGATATCCGTAAAATCCCCTCTCCTCTCCCTGATTCCACACCCGGCACGCGACGAAAAGACCCGCAATGACACTCAGCGTCTTCGACCTGTTCAAGATCGGCATCGGCCCCTCGAGTTCGCACACGGTCGGCCCGATGCGGGCGGCGTTCCGGTTCGTCGAGATCCTCGCGGAGAGGGGCATCCTGGAGCGGGTGGGCCGAGTCCGGGCCGACCTCTACGGTTCCCTCGCCCTGACGGGGCGCGGGCACGCGACGGATACCGCCGTCTTGCTGGGCCTGTCCGGGGAGCGGCCCGACACGGTGGACCCCGACGGCGTCGAGGCGCTCGTCGCCGGGATTCGTTCGCAACGAGAGATTCGGCTGGCCGGCTGGCTGGCGACGCCGTTCCGCGAGGCGACGGACCTACTCTTCCACGAGCGAGAGTCGCTCCCCCAACACCCCAACGGCATGCGGCTGTCCGCGTTCGGCACGTCGGGCGAACCGCTCGCCGTCGAGACGTTCTTCTCGGTCGGCGGGGGGTTCATCGTTCGCGAGGGCGAGGAGACTGCACCGCAGGGGGGGAGTCGGCCCCTTCCCTTCGATTTCCGCTCGGCGGCAGAGTTGCTCGCGATGGGCCAGGCGTCTGGGCTATCGATCGCGGACATGATGCGCCAAAACGAGCAAGTGTTGCGGACACCGGCGGAGATCGACCTGGGCCTCGAACGCATCTGGGCCGTCATGGAGCAGTGCATCGAGCGCGGCTGTCGGGCCGAGGGCATCCTCCCCGGCGGGTTGAACGTCCGACGCCGGGCCTGCCGGCTGTTCCGCACCCTCCAGTCGGGGTCGGGGGCGACCGACCCGCTCTGCCTACTCGACTGGGTGAGCCTGTTCGCCCTGGCGGTCAACGAAGAGAACGCCGCCGGGAGCCGGGTCGTCACGGCCCCGACGAACGGGGCGGCGGGCGTCATCCCCGCCGTCCTCGCCTACTACCGGAGGTTCGTTCCGGGGGCCGACGCCGAGGGGGGCCGGACCTTCCTGCTGACGGCGGCGGCGGTGGGCATGCTGTACAAGCGCAACGCCTCCCTGTCGGCGGCCGAGATGGGGTGTCAGGGGGAAGTCGGCGTGGCGTGTTCGATGGCCGCCGCCGGCCTCGCCGCCGTCATGGGCGGGAGCAACGAGCAGATCGAGAACGCCGCCGAGATCGGCATGGAACACAACCTGGGGCTGACGTGCGACCCCATCGGCGGCCTGGTCCAGGTGCCGTGCATCGAGCGGAATACGATGGGCGCGACCAAGGCGCTCAACGCGGCCCGCCTCGCCGTGCTGTACGGCGACGGGACGCACCGCGTGCCGCTCGACCGGGTCATCGAGACGATGCGACAAACGGGGGTGGACATGCAGGCGAAGTACAAGGAGACCTCGCTCGGGGGGCTGGCCGTCAACGTGGTCAACTGCTGATTCGCTCCGAAAAGGTCTCCCCGCTCTACGACCCGTCGAGCAAGCCGCCGGAGGTCGGCGCGAGAAGGGTCGGCTTTGGCAGGCGAGGGTTTCCTGAAGGCGGGAAGAAACGAACCACAGAGGGCACAGAGGGGATACAATGAATGGATACAGAGCGTCGAACTCTTCTGTGTGTTGCTCGGTGACTCTGTGGTTCCTAACCGCCTTGCTCGATCTTAGGGAGCGTGTCCCGTCATGGCCAACTTCGACAAGCGTGTGCCGGAGAACCTCGAGGGCGACTTCTTCGTCGATAGCACCTGCATCGACTGCGACACTTGCCGCCAGGTCGCCCCGGATGTCTTCGCCGAGGGCGACGGCCACGCCTTCGTCCACCATCAGCCCCAGGAGCCGGCCTCGCGCCGGCAAGCGCTCCGCGCCTTGCTCGCGTGCCCCACCGGGTCGATCGGCACGCGCGGCGTCGAGAAGGCCGCGTCGGCGCTCGACGACTTCCCGCTCGTGATCGAGGGGCCTGTCTCCTACTGCGGCTTCAACTCGCCGAAGTCCTACGGCGGCAACAGTTACTTCATCCGGCACCCCGAGGGGAACTGGCTGATCGACTCGCCGAAGTTCCTGCCCCGACTCGTGAAGCGGTTCGAGAGTCTGGGCGGGGTCGGGACCGTCTTCCTGACGCACAGCGACGACGTGGCCGACGCCGCCCTCTACGCCGAACACTTCGGCGCGACGCGCGTCATCCACCGCGACGAACTGCACTCGCAGCCCGGCGCGGAACACGTCCTCGACGGGGCCGACCCCGTCGGACTCGCCCCGGAGTTCGTGGCGATCCCGACGCCGGGGCACACGAAAGGGCACTGCGTGCTCCTGTTCCGCGAGCGGTTCCTGTTCACCGGCGACCACCTCGCCTGGGACCGTCACGCCGAGCGACTCGTCGCATCTCGCGACTATTGCTGGTACGACTGGCATCAGCAAACTGCCTCGATGGGACGCCTCGCGCCGTTCGCGTTCGAGTGGGTGCTGCCGGGCCACGGCCAGCGCGTCCACTTGCCTCGCGAGGTCATGCGTCAACAGGTGGTCCGATTATCGCGTTCGATGGTTCATGGGGGATGAGGCCCGCCGCCTCGAGTTCCGTCTGCCGTTGGGCGAAGGCCACCTCCTCGTTCAGCGATACGGTCGCGGGCACCGCCGAAAAGTTGGGGGCGATGCAGAAGAGGTCCCACTGCTCACCCTTGTAGCCGTGCTGGCGGACGTACCACTCGTCCTTGTCGTTCTGTTCGAGTGGGAACAGCGAGCAGGGCGCGGGCTTGTACATGAACTTGTCGCCGTCTTCGATGCCGACTTTGTGTAAGACGCAGCCCTTCTCGAAGAAGATGCACCAGGTGTCGAGGACGCGCAGCATCGGCATGCCCGCCTTGATGCGCTTGCTCAGGTAGCCGTCCTTCAGGATCGCCTTGCGCGCCTTCTCGCCGAGGTGGGGCAAGAATTTGGGGAGGTTCGCGTCGATCCGCGCCTGCTCCTCGGGCGAGACCGGGGGCCGACCGTTCTGGCAACAGACGCCTTCACAGCCCCGGCCGTAGATGCACTCGTAGGTCACGCCTTCGTTGAGGATCGCCAAAGGGGTCTTCATCCCTGCCATGCGAATACTCCACCCAGTTGAGAACTACAGGAAGGAGGGCGGCAAATGTAGCCCGACGCGCTAGCGAGGGAAACTTACACGCCCCGTCTTGCCCCTCTCCCTCACTACCGCGTCGGGCTTCGTTCAGCTCGCCTGACGGTCGAGCGAGGTGTATCGACTCGTCCGACCGGCCTTCCCGCGCGCCAGAGCATTGCGGACGATTTGGAGCGTAAATTCGGTATGCGTGAGGCCCGCCGCCCAGAGGTTGTTCGACAGGGCGCGGTCCGGGGCGAAGTCCGGGTTGGGGTTCAACTCCAGGATGAAGGGTTTGTTATCCCCCGTGCGGATGCGGAAGTCCACCCGCGCGTAGTCCCGGCACCCCAGGAGGCGGAACGCCCGCTTGGCGCTCTGCTCGATCTGGACGGCCAGTTCGCCCGACAGCTCGGCCTTGAAATGGTAGTCCGTCGTCTCGTATTCCGTCGAGCCTTTGGTCCACTTCGCGTCGTAAGAGAGGATGGGCCAGTAGCCCGGCCCGCCGACGGGGAAGACGACTTCGGTGCCGGGCAGGAGTCGCAGGTCGGGCATCTCGACCAGGGCGACCGTCAGCTCCCGCCCGAAGATGAACTCCTCGACGATGACCGGCTGGCCGAACTGCTCGGTGAGGAACAAGACGCGGTCGTTCAGCCCGGCGAGGTCCGTCGCCACGCTCAACTGATCGACCCCGACGCTGGCGTCCTGTTGGGCGGGCTTCACGATGACCGGGAACTTCAGCGGGCACTCGGCGAGCGGCTCCTGCCCCGGCTCGAAGACCAAGAACGGCGCGGTCGGCAGACCTTCGCCCTGAAAGAGGCGCTTGGCCATGTGCTTGCTTCGCGCCAGCAGCAGCGTCGGGAACGGACACCCCGTGTAAGGAACGCCGAGCCACTCGAGGATGCCTGCGGCGTACATCTCCGTGGCGTTGTCGTCGGCAGTGCCCTCGAAGAGGTTGACGATCGCGTCCGGCGCGTAGGCCCGCACGCCCTCGATCAAGGCCTGGGGGTCGGAGGTGATCCCGAGGCGATCGACCGCGTAGCCGGCCTCGCCGATGACCTCGAGGACGGCTTCGACGTTGTCGAGGACTTCCACTTCGGAGATGTAGTCGGGGTGGCTTTCCGGCAAGACCGGCTCGTTGTACACGACGAGTATTCGCTCGAGCGACATAGCTCATCCTCATTTCATTACAATCGGGGACAAGGTCGATCCCGTCCGGTCAGGCGATCTTCGCTAACAGCCCAATCCGACCCGAACGCGCCGTATCCTGCCACATGCGCGGATACCGGACAATGCCAATCTTGCCTGGATTGTCAAGGGGGTGATAGTACCTTGGCAACGAAAGAGATTACGCCAAGACGATGCGAAGACCTCGCCCGACCGCTCCTCCGAGGCATTGGTATCTACACGAGTGAAGGGACGGGGGATGAGTCCGATGCTGGTTAGACCTAACCCCCTAACCCCCTTCCCTAAAGGGAAGGGGGGACCGGAGGCATGTCTGAGTGCATCAAGTCTCCCTTTGGCTGGTCTTGCTCCCCCTCCCCTTTAGGGGAGGGGGCTGGGGGGGGGGGTCAGCCGTTGGGAGACCGTACCCTCTCTTCGACTCGTGTAGATCCCAATGCCTTGGAGGCGAGGGGCCGAGGGGGAAGTCTTTCCTTGACGAACCCATGACACCCCTGGACGCACCTCATAGATTAGTCCTATCTTGCAAGGATGCCCTTATTCGCATGAAGATTCCATGATGCGAACCCGTTCGACACATCCCGGCGCGTGCTACAATAAAGCTGTCCCCTATCGGGACGACTTTCCTGCGGCTTCTCCCTTATCTTTTGCCGTCAGGGTGAGGTAGCCATGTTCTCGACACTCTCCCCCCTCTTCGTCCGGGCGCGCCGGCATGTCTTGCTGGTCGGGATCGTCCCGTTACTGATCGCCCTGTTCGTTCTGGTCCGGGACTCGTATCCCCTCACGATCACCACCTTTGCCCTGACGCTGCTCCTCCTGTGCTGGGCCATGATCCGGCTCCGTTCCTACGCGCCGACCCAGACCGATGCCCTCGCGGATTCGCGACAGATCGAGAAGGCACCGACCGACGAGCGTGACCTCCTGCGCTGCCTCATGGACAACGTGCCGGACCGCATCTACTTCAAGGACGACAAGAGCCGATTCATCCGCGTCAATCGCGCCCTGTCCGACCAGCACCATCTTGCCTCGCCGGACGAGGCGATCGGCAAGACCGATGCCGACTTCTTCACGAGCGAACATGCCGAGCAAGCATTCCTTGACGAGCGACGAATCCTCGAAACCGGCAAGCCGATCCTCGAGATCGAGGAACGCGAAACCTGGCGCGACGGTCGGGTCGGGTGGGTGTCCACGAACAAGTTGGCCATTTGCGACCGCAACGGCAACGTCGTCGGGACGTTCGGCATCTCGCGCGACATCACCGCGCGCAAGCTCGCCGAGGACGAAGTCCACCGCGCCCGCGCGGCTGCCGAGTCGGCCAACCGCGCCAAGAGCGACTTCCTGGCGAACATGAGCCACGAGATCCGCACGCCGATGAACGGCATCATCGGCATGACCGAACTGGCGCTGGGCACGAGCCTCAACGGCGAGCAGCGCGAATACCTCGGCATGGTAAAGTCGTCCGCCGAGGCGCTGCTCACGATCCTCAACGACATCCTCGATTTCAGCAAGATCGAGGCGCGAAAGCTCTCGCTCGACGCGGTCCCGTTCCCCCTCCGCGATGTCATCGGGGACACGCTTCGCGCGCTGGCCGTCCGCGCCCAGCAGAAGGGCATCGAGCTGTCGTCGCACATCTGCAAAGAGGTGCCCGACTACGTCATCGGCGACCCCGGCCGGCTGCGTCAGGTGCTGGTCAACCTCCTGGGCAACGCCATCAAGTTCACCACCGGCGGCGAGGTGAGCGTCCGCGTCTGCCCTGTCAGTGCGGAAGGGGCCGACGTACTCCGATTCGAGGTGAGCGACACGGGTATCGGCATCTCGCCCGACAAACTCGCCACGATCTTCCAGCCCTTCGAGCAGGCCGACCACTCGACGACGCGCCGGTTCGGCGGCACGGGCCTCGGCCTGGCCATCGCGACGCAACTCGTCGAACTCATGGGCGGTCAAATCTCCGTTACCAGCGAGCCGGAGCGAGGTTCCACGTTCGCGTTCAGCGCGAAGCTCCCCGAGACGCAGGCTCCGCCCGACATCATCCCGCGCCCGACGGGGTCTCTCGCGGGCGTGCGGGTTCTCGCCGTGGACGACCACGCGACGAACCGCCGGCTCCTCGAGGAGGTGCTGGCCGGCTGGAAGATGGAGGCGACGGTGGTCGAGAGCGCCCCGCTCGCCCTGGCCGAGTTGCGCCGGGCCGCCGAGGCGGGACAGCCCTACCCGTTGCTCCTGCTGGACGCACACATGCCAGACGTAGACGGGTTCATGCTCGCATCACAGGTCCGCCAACTGCCCGCACTCGCGGGGACGGTGTTCGTCATGCTGACCTCGGCGGGCCAACCCGAAGACCTCGCCCGATGCCGCGAACTGGGCATCAGCGCCACGCTCATCAAGCCGATCAAGCAGTCCGACCTGCTCAACACCCTCCTCGGTGCCCTCGACCTGATCCGCCGCGTGACGCCGACCCCCGTGCCGATCGCGTTCGAGAGTCCCCTGCGGATCCTGCTCGCGGAGGACAACGTCGTCAACCAGAAGCTCGCCGTCCGCCTGCTGGAGAAACGCGGCCACCTCGTCACCGTCGCCGCCACCGGCGTCGAAGCGGTCGAGGCCGCCCGCCGAGGGACGTTCGACCTGGTGTTGATGGACGTGCAGATGCCCGACATGGACGGCCTCGAGGCGACCCGGATCATCCGCGACAGCGAGCAAGAGACCGGGCGGAGGATCCCCATCATCGCGATGACCGCCCGCGCCATGAAGGGCGACCGCGAATCCTGCCTGGATTCCGGCATGGACGGCTACCTCGCGAAGCCGATCCAGCCGCGCGAGCTGTTCGAGGTTCTGGAGGGCGTGGGGGCGGGGAAGACAGGTCCAATGAACACATGTCGACCCGGCTGATCTATGACTCGTCCAGATATCAAGAGTGCATCCAGAAACTCACTATCGAACTCGTTGATGATGCCATGAGTGTGCTGAACGCTCATCGTGCGATAGAATCGGCTCGAAGAGATATCGAGAAGCGTGCTAGTGGAACTGGTGCAGAAGGAATACGACAAATGGTTACAGCGTGGTCGGCCCACGAACTGGCTAAATTGACACAAAGCGTCGTCCTTCTGGGTCGTGGGATCAAATCGACACCAGAGTCAACAGATGCGAGAACCGCCCTCACGCAACTACGAACCCAACTCGAATGGAGAGTAGAATCTCCTGCGGAATGGTCGCGAAGAATCCTTACTGGTGCAGATGCGAAATTACAGGGTGTGATGGAGCGATTGGTGTGGGTCCTACACCCAGTCTTTAGAGACCCGGGACGATTGACTGATTCGTTTTTCAACGACATCGGTCAGATCGCATGGGATCTGCGACGAGCCATCGGGATTCCACCGGAGCAGGTCAACGTTTGGGTGAATCTAGAACTCGAACGGGTATGGCAAAGCCGACCTTCGCTGCCTCATCTGCACCAGCTCGGCGTCCACAATTTCCGATGTTTCCGATCGGTTCAGGTTAATCTCCGCCCACTGACCGTACTCATCGGTCGAAACGACACGGGGAAATCCGCATTCCTTGACGCACTCCAATATTGCATCAATGGGGGGGGACTCGTCCCGTCGGACAACTATCAAGGCGACCCGAACCTCGAAGTTTCGATCACCGGATCCTCGAACGTCGGAATGGGTGGGGTGGCGGTCAACAGAAGCACCAGAGACAGGGAGCTACCCGTTGGCATTCCGGCCCTCCAGCCAGTATCCGGATATCACTTCCCGTCGACGGGTGTCCCCATGACATCGGAAGGCTTTGCGGAAACTCAGGCCCTCGCAATGCTGAGTCGCCCTGGCGATAATATTGCTGGAATTCTCGATCACTTGCTTCGATTAGATCGGGACCGCTTCTTCGGGATCCGGGACGCGCTAAAGACGCTGATCCCTGGATTGATGGATATCAATATCGCATCTCCTCAATCGAATTCTCGAAGAGTGGATCTGGTCCTCGACAGGGGGTATCGTATCCCCGCCGAAAGAGCTTCGACGGGCGTTCGTCTCTTGATTGCTTTTGTCACGCTAGCGTTTCATCCGGTTCCTCCAAGAGTCATCCTCTTGGAAGAACCGGAGTCCGGAGTTCATCCCCGGCGACTCGGCGACATCCTTCATATCCTCCGCGAACTCACGAATGGCAAATACGGCCAGCGTGCCGCACAGGTAATCTTGACCACTCACTCGCCGTACTTGCTCGATAGCGTCGATCTCGAAACGGACCAAGTCCTCGTCTTCCGGCGAGAGGAGGATGGCAGCCGAAGCGTGGAACCGGCCGATCCTGAGCGGCTGAAAGTCTTTCTCGATGAATTCAAACTGGGTGAGGTCTGGTTCAACCAGGAAGAGGAAGGGCTGGTTCGCAAGAAGGCATGATAACTATTCACATCGTAGGCGACGGTCCTCGAGATAAGGCCACCGTACCTCTTCTTGCTGAACGGATCCTTGGAATTCGTATTGATGCCACATTTAAGGCATGGAGTACCTTTCGAGCGGGTCCATGCGAAAGAAGGCTCAAATTTGCAGCCCGAGCGGCACTTGATGCGGGCGTGCCACGTTTGATTGCCACTGTTGATACAGATAAAGACGCATTCGGCGAGAAACTTAAAAAACTAAGACATGCTAGAAGTCAAGATACAAAGTGTAACGGCCTCGTCCAGATCGCTCTTGGAGAGGCTGTTCCTCACGCCGAGGCATGGCTGCTCGATGACCAGGTAGCGGTTCGGGAGGCGCTCCATCTTCCGTTAGGAACCGACATTCCGAGTACGAGAAACGAAAAAGACCCGAAACAAGCCCTCGAAGATCTCCGGCGCATCGGGGACCGTGGCGGAGACCCGATACTCGAGGTTCTCGCGGACATCGCTCGCCGACTCGATCCCGTGCGGTGCAGTCGGGCACAACACACCGGGTTCCACTCGTTTCAACAAGAACTCGAGACCGCATTTCGTAATCTAGCCGCTGACTGCGGAGCAGATTGTCAGTGTGGAAATGAGTGCCCTTAACGGCAACGACGAACTGTGAGAGGGACACCAAATGCCGCCCTCAATGCTTGAACACGCTGACTAATATCTCCGTCAGGATCAGGATCACCACGATGATCTCGAGGAATTCCGACCGGAAGGTGCTGTTCTGGTCCGAGATCACCTGGTAGAGTCCCTCCAGCACCTCGAGTTTGCGCTGGATGCCCTTTTCCCAATCGGGCAGATGGAACCGCGTCGCCATCAGGCGGTAGACGCGGGCGAGGTACTGGTCGCCGACGATCTTGAGGACGTTGGAGGTGCGCTCGAACAGCGTGTTGGCCTCGACGCTGAGTTCGCCCAGGAGGCGGAGCGCGGCGTGGTGGCCGCGCCAGGCCGGCAGGCGCGACCGCGAGACGCGGCGCAGGAGGTCGTCGGACTGGGCGAGGATGTCGTCGATGCGCTGGTCGATGTGGCGGAACTCGAGCAGCTGGAGGTTGGCGAACTCGACGGCCTGGAGTGTCTCGTCCGACTCGCCCTCGCGATCGACGAGGACCGCCGCGCCCCAGTCGGGGATGAACAAGTCCTGGAGGCCGTAGCGCAGGACGAGGCGCAGAGCCTCGGTCGTCTCTTGCTGGCTCAGCGGCTCGTCCTCGAGACGCAGCAGCCCCGCGAGCCAGCCGGCGTGGGTGCCGAGTAGGGCGTCCGGCTCGACGCCGGGGCCGGGCCGGAACTCGAAGACGAAATACTCCTCCCACATGTGGTCCGTCCACGACGGCTTCAGGATCGCCGGCAGGAGCTTGTGGTAGAGCGGCTCGAGAATGGCGCGGGCCGTCTGCATGACCGCCAGCGCGGTCGTCGGCTCGGCGAGCCGACTGGCGAGCAGCGGCAACTCCTCGCGCGTCAGGCTGAAGGGCAGTTCGAGCGCGACGCTCACGCCCGCGAAGTCGAAGACGGTCGCCTCCGCCGAGTGGATCGGCGTGCCCGAAAGGCCGGGCATCGCGACCATGATCGGCCCTAGAGGGAAGCGCAGGGGCGGCGGGCGGTACGCGATGCTGACGGGCGTCCGCGGCCGGCGCAGCATGTCCAACACGACGCCCGCGCCCTGCCGGCGGGCACGCTCGAGGTCGATCTCGTCGCCCCAGTCGAAGGCGACGTAGACGTGCAGTTGCCCGGTCAACATCTCCGGCTCGGTGGCGGCTTCCTGGTGCGACATACGATCAGTGTACGGCTCGGGGCGAGCGCCGCCAGCGTCGGAGGTGTTGGACGCGCATGACCTGGCGAGCGTCATCGAGTAGAGCGATCGCGGAATCCTCCCAAGGAATCCTGATGGGCCGGCTGGTGGCACGCACACTGGCCCCAGACGATCGTGCGATGAGTTGGGTGGATAATCAGATTATTCCGGCGAGTCGCGCGGATAATCGATTATCCGCGCAGAGTGCGACGATAACCGGATGCGAGAATGCTAGGAATAAGCAGGTGTACAGGCAACGCAGGGAGAACGTTGTCGGCCTCAGGACGCCACAAGTCTAACAATGGCATACATTTGCGCCGACTGCCCGGCCCCGAGAAAATCGCGGCTGGGGCAAGTAAAACGGTTGACAGGGGGCAAGATTGTGTATAGCATTATCCACCAGAGTGAGACAGAATCAGTGGTTCGCCGCAGCGGAGGGCGAGTCCGTGGACCCATGGGACATCGACGACCGCGGCCGCGAGTTGCTGGAGAACGTCTGCGGCTTCCCCGTGGGGGCGATGCCCAGCGGCCTCGCGATGCTGCCGGAGTCCGAGGATCTGGAGTGCGTCGCCGGCGACGGCTGCGGCGGGTGCTTCTACCTGTGGCACGCCCAGCAGCGGGGCGACCGTGTCCCGGTCGTCTACCTGTCGTCCTACGGGGAGGCGTCGCGGTTCGCCGACGACTTCGCGGACGCGCTCACCATCGTGGCGGCGTTCCCTGGGTACTGGGGCGACATGCTGGTGGGGGCGTGCAAGGGCGGCGACCGCATCGGTCCGTACACCGCGCACTACGAGGCCCAACTCGAGCCGGGCTACGCCGAGGCCCGCGCCGAGTTGTGCGATCTCTTGGGGCTCGACTCGGCGTCCGCGGCGGACAAGTTGGTTACGGCGGTTCAGGTGCAGCCGCCGTTCGCGCCGCAACTGCATTCGGACGAGGAGCCGACGCCGGCCGGGTCTTTCGCGGCTCGGCCGTACCCCAAGTAGGGGCCGCGCAAGACGCCGCCCCAGGAACTTCCTTCCGCGGTGACGAGGGAACGTCGTAGCTACTCATAGGCGAGAACGTGCCCCGCGCGTACCGTAGGCACCTGGCCCACGCCCTGGTCTTGCTCCTCCCTTTTGCTTCCGCTGGGGCGAT
>JANXSH010000263.1 GCA_025356615.1 Planctomycetia bacterium
AAGCTCGGCCCGGTGCGGTCCCTCTCGAGCGGATCGACGCGGAACGAGGCGTTTCCCGCGATCGCCAGTTCGAACTCCACCGCCGCGCGCCGGAACACGCCTACGCGCTGATCGTCGGCGGCGACGCGCTCGCCGACCTGCCCCTCTGGCGCGACCCGCGCGGCATCGTCTCGCGCGCCGAGCTGCTGGTCATGGCCCGCCCCGGCTCAGCGCCGATCGACGAGGCTGACTTGCGTCGTTCACTGGCGATGACGGACGCCGACGAGTTGCAGATGCACGTCGTGACCGCGCCGCTGATCGACATCGCGAGCCGCGACATCCGCCGACGAGTCGCGGAGGGCCGGAGCGTGCGCTACCTGTTGCCGAGGGCGATCGAGGTGTTCGTCCGGGAGCGGCGACTGTACGGGGCGGTGGGCGAATGACGACCTTCTTGTTCTGGAACCTGATGGGGAATGCCACGACGACTTGGCCTGCACGGTCAGCGACGTTGCGCACGCACATTGCTCAGATGGCGGTGTCGTTCGGCGTCGATGTGTTCATGTTCGTGGAGTCCGGGTTCGCTCCGGCAGAACTCCTGGCAGCCTTGAACCAGGTGAACAGAGGCGTGTATTGCTACCCGCCGTCCGCGAATGGGTGAATCCAGATCATCACCCGATTCGACCCATCGGCTTTGACCGAACGATACGACTCGGGGGACGATCGCCTGACGATTCGTCGCCTGACTACGAAGACTACAACGATTCTTCTCGGGGGAATCCATTTTCAGAGCCAAAGCTACTGGAAACCGACCGAACAGGCGGCTGAGGCTCAGGTTCTGCGAAAGAACATTGATGAAGAAGAAGACCTAGCGGGCCATCGACGAACGGTCCTCGTGGGTGATCTGAATATGAATCCCTTCGATGACGGGTTGGTCCTTGCACAGGCTTTCGGTGCCGTCATGACCCGCGATCTGGCGATCGCCGTAGAGCGTACCGTGGCAAAACGGAACTATCGCCTGTTCTACAACCCGATGTGGGGTTATCTTGGAGATAGGACACCGGGACCACCTGGGACATTTTACTACTCAGCCTCCAATCCATTGACCTACTTCTGGAATGTCTTCGACCAGGTGTTGCTCAGGCCCGGCTTGATGAATACCCTGATTGACTTGCAGATTCTGGATACGGATGGGCAGACTCCCTTGCTCACGAAGACTGGGAAGCCGCGAAAGTCTGAAGTATCCGATCATTTGCCGATCTTGTTCCGTCTCGACATCTGAGAAAAAAGGAGCCATCCCCATGCCCACTACGATTCCTGATCTGTGGCCGGACGACATCCGAGTCGATGTACTGACTCCACTCGTGATATTGCGGACGCAAGCCGGGCTACTTTCCAACAAGACTCAGGGAACTCTTCTCGCACAGGTGATGACGACGACTACGGACGAATGGGTTCAATATCAACTGGATCTTATCGCCCCCGCGTTAGATAGTTATCGAGTGTCTATTCTCACCGCGCGGCATCATCTAGCAGAAGTGTACCCGGTGACGGTGACGGCCCAAGCATTCGTGCCGAAGCCTGGGCCGTTCAGCATCCTCGTACAAGGGTCAGAGGAGCCTCCACTCGATCAGCGAGTGGCAGCCACTCAGGAGGAGTTTATCGCTTCGGTGCGCGGAGTCCTCCAGTCCCCAACGACCCGTTCCCGAATTCAATCGCTGATCGCTCGGGGGAACGAAAATCTGGGAATCGGTTATCCGTCCACGAATACGACGGTCAAGTCGGAAGTCGAAGAGTAACATGGTCCAATTCAGGCCCGGCCCGAAGCGCGTGGCTGCGCTGTGGCATGCGACCATCCCTTTCACACAGGTGCTCATCGTCTGGCTCTGGAACCATACTCACATCGACTGGCTCATCGCCGTACTGGTTCGGTCGTCCGGCTGGTATTCGCCGCCAACAATTCGCGAGGCCATTCTCCCCGGCGTTACCTACAATCGCCCTATCCTCGAGACTCCCTCGAGGACACCCCCCATCCTGTGGAGATCGAGTCGATGCGTAAATTTCTTGCCCTCATGACGCTGACGGCCGCCCTGCTGGTCGCCAGTTCGTCCACGAACCACACCGCGATTGCTCAGGGCACCAAGAAGGACAAGGACAAGACGACGACGAAGGGCACCGGCCACTTCGAAATCGGCAAGTCTGTGAAGGACAACGAATATCGCTTCACCGTCCGCGACGCCGACGGCAAGTACCTGGGCGGCTCCACGACCCCCCACGCCACGGAGAAGGAGTGCCGCGACGCCATCGAGGTGTTCAAGAAGGTCGTCGCCGGGGCTACTGTGACTATGAAGAAGGCCAAATAGGAACCGTCTCCCGACTCCCTCGAACGCCGTCTTTCGAGTCCTTCCCTGGTAGGCAACCGGGGAAGGATTCGGGCCGAATCCTGCATACAACCCAAGCACAGCTTGCACGCACTCTGCGCTATCTCCGAATTCATCCTTTCCTCCATTCATCTTCATGTCTCACTCCCTTCTCGTTGATACAACCGGCTTTGCGAAGAATCTTTCTTCTCCCCTCCCATTCATTTACCTATTGGCACTCGATTCGCTATCGCAACTCACATCCTAATTTCTCTCCCCTATGAGTCCGTCTTGCACTCGAGCAAGACGGTCTCGCCACCCCTTTCATTCGAGGATCTCTCCGTGTCTAACGCGACCGAACAGGCCGCCCCCGAACGCACGCGCGTTCTGTGGCTTTCGACCCTCGCCTTCACCCTGATGTTCAACGTCTGGCTGATGCTCGGCGTCCTCGCCAAGCCGATTCGCGAAGAATTCCAGCTCCAACCGTCTCAGGTCGAATGGCTGATCGCCGTGGCGATCCTCTCGGGTTCGATCGTCCGGCTGAACTTCGGCATCTGGGCGGACCGATACGGCGGGCGACTGGTCTTCACCCTCCTGTTATTGGTCTGCGCGATCCCGACTTACCTGTTCACCTGGGCGACGACGTACAACGAGCTATTCGTCTACGCGATCCTGTTCGGCCTGGCGGGCAACTCGTTCTCTGCCGGTGTGGCCTGGTGTTCGGCATGGTATCCGCCGCAGACCAAGGGGTTCGCGCTGGGAGTGTTCGGCGCGGGCAACGTCGGTGCCTCGGGCACCAAGCTACTCCTCGTCCTCGTGCCGACGGTCCTGACGCTCGTCCCCGCTGCCGGCTACCTGGGCGGGGTGATCCCCGGCGGGTGGCGCATCATTCCGGCGGTTTACTCCGTCTTGCTCGTCCTGATGGCCGTCGCCGTCTGGGCACTGGCCCCGACGCCGGACCGCAAGCCGGCTCAGGGCCGACCGATGGCCGAACTCCTCGCCCCGCTCAAGTATTCGCGCGTCTGGCGATTCAGCCTGTATTACGTCGTCGTCTTCGGGGCCTACGTCGCCCTGGCGGGATGGTTGCCCATGTTCTATGTGGACACCTACAAGATGAAACTCCCCGACGCGGCCCTGCTGACAGCGCTGTTCATCTTCCCGGCCAGCCTCCTGCGTCCGGTGGGCGGCACGCTGTCGGACCGCTACGGCCCGCGCGTCGTCACTTACGCGGTGTTCCTCGTCATGACGGTCGCGCTGATCGCCCTGTCCGTCCCCAACGGGACGTACTTCGGCCACGAATACAAGCTCGACGTGACGCTATTCACCGCGTTGGTGTTCGTCGTCGGCTGCGGCATGGGCGTCGGCAAGGCGTCGGTCTTCAAGTACATCCCGAACTACTATCCGCGCGATGTCGGCGCGGTCGGCGGTCTCGTCGGGATGCTCGGGGCGTTCGGCGGCTTCTTCCTGCCTCCCGTCTTCGGCTGGCTCGGCCGGACGACGGGCGTCCCCCAGCTGGCGTTCCTCGCGCTGCTGGTATTGACCCTCATCAGCCTGGGGTGGCTGCACCTCGCCGTGCTGGGGATGCGAGCGACCGAGCCGCGTGCGATCGTCGCTCCGGCGAGTTGACGTGGCCCGGCGAGCCGGGGGCGAAACAGTAGTTTCGAAGCTCACAGAGCGTTGCTGGTTAGACCCCACCCCCCAGCCCCCTCCCCTAAAAGGGAGGGGGAGCAATACCAGTCAACGGGAGACGTGACGCCCAAAGACATGCCTCCGGCTCCCCCTCCCTTTTAGG
>JANXSH010001127.1 GCA_025356615.1 Planctomycetia bacterium
GGTTTTGGCTATTCATCCAGGGCGTTTACACGCCCCGCTCGCCAATCCCCCTTTCAAGAGAGTCTCTCCCATGCTCCGTTGGTCGTGGTCCCTCCTCGCGGCGAGTGCATTCTCCGCGTTTGCTGTAGCGCCGGCACCCGAGGAGTTCGCCTCACCGGCGAAGTCGGTCGAGTTGATGAAGGTGCCCAAGGGCTTCCGCGTCCAACTCGTCGCCGGTGAGCCGGACTTCATCAAGCCGATCGCCATGACGACCGACGCGCGCGGTCGGGTGTGGGTCGTCGAGTCGCACTCCTACCCGAACTGGCTGACCGATGGCAAGAAGCCGGGCAAGGACCGCGTGCTCATCTACGAGCCGACCAAGGAGGGCGGCTGGAAGAGCAAGGTCTTCCTTGAGAAGGGCGTCAACCTCTCCGGCATCGCCATCGGTCACGGCGGCGTCTGGCTCACGAGCGTCCCGAACCTCTTGTTCATCCACACGGATTCGGACGCCGACAAGCCTCTCGCGCCGGCACAGGTCCTGCTCGACGGGTGGAGCCTCAAGACCAAGCACAACGTCGTGAGCAACATCAACTGGGGGCCGGACGGCTGGCTCTACGGCCTCAATGGCATCCAGTCCGAGTCGCGCGTCGGCGCTCCGGGCACGCCGGATGCGAAGCGGACGAAGATGGACTGCGGCGTCTGGCGCTTCCATCCGGTGACTCGCAAGTTCGAGGCGGTCGCCCACGGGACGACGAACCCTTGGGGACTCGATTGGGACGAACACGGCGAGCTGTTCATGACGAACTGCGTCATCAAGCACCTGTTCCACGTCGTGCCCGGTGCCCACTTCGTCCGCATGTACGGGCAAGACATCAACCCGCACAGTTACGGCCTCATCGAGAGTTGTGCCGACCACATCCACTGGGGCGGCGGGGCCTGGACCGACTCGCGCGGCGGCAAGGGCGCGCACTCCGACGCGGGCGGCGGCCACGCCCACGCCGGGGCGATGTTCTACCTCGGCGACCAGTGGCCCGCCGAGTACCGCAACCGCATCCTGATGGCCAACCTGCACGGCAACCGTTTGAATCAGAACACGATCGAACGTAAGGGTTCCGGCTACGTCGGGCGACGCGCGCCCGACTTCCTGTTCGCCAACGACCCCTGGTTCCGCGGGCTGACGCAGATGATGTCGGGCGATGGCGGCATGTTCATGAGCGACTGGCACGACACCGGCGAGTGCCATAATTACGACAAGACGCATCCGAGTGGGCGCATCTATCGTGTGACTTACGGCGACGTGAAGCCCGTCAGCACTGACCTCACGAAGATGGACAATGCGGAGCTAGTCAGCCTCCAATTGCATGCGAACGATTGGTGGGTCCGACAGGCTCGCGTCTTGCTCGCTCATCGGTCCCAGGTCGCCGGGAAGGCCGATCCGCGCATCTCCGGGGCACTGTGGAAGATGGCCCGCGAGGAGAAGACGGAGGCGAAGCAACTCCGGGGGCTGTGGGCGCTGCACTCCGTCCGAGGCGCGGACGAGACGAAACTCCTCTCGCTGCTCGAACTGCCGGGTGAGCATCGCCGGACGTGGGCCGTGCGCCTGCTCGTCGATAACGGAGTGCCGTCGAAAGAGGCCGTAGAGGCGCTCACGCGACTCGCCAAGTCCGACAAGTCCGCGATGGTTCGCCTCGCGATCGCGGGGGCGATGCAGAAGCTGGCCCACGCCGACCGCTGGGCGATCGCGTCGGCCCTCGCGGCCCACGCCGAGGACGCCGAGGATGCGTATCTCCCCTTGATGGTGTGGTACGGCATCGAGCCAGCAGTGCCCGCCGACATCGACCGCGCGGTCGAGTTGCTCGGCAATGCGAAGCTGCCCGCGCTGCGTCGCCACCTGACCCGACGCCTTGCGGCCCTGGCGGAGTGAATTCGATCATGCGTTGCATTGCATTGTTCCTCGTCGCGGTCTTCTGTCTCGTCAACGCCAACGCCGCCGACAAGGCCCGGCCCCTCGATGGCGTCGTCGCCGTCCTCGCGAAGAGCGACGATGTCGAAACGCAGCGCGACATCCTGCGCGGCCTGGGCGACGCCCTCGCGGGTCGGCGCAAGATGACGCCGCCGGTCGGGTGGAGCGCCGTCCACGAAAAACTCATCGCCAGCAAGGACGCCGAGGTGCGTTCGCGCACCCTCGCGCTCTCGCTGCTCTTCGGCGACAAGCAGGCGCTGACGCTCGTCCTCCGAAGTGCCGAGGACACGTCGGGAACTGCCAGCGCCCGAGCCAGCGCCCTCGAAACGCTCCTGGACGCGCGGGCCGACGGGGTGCCGGCGTTGTTGCGGAAACTGCTCGACGACAAAGACCTTCGCCGACCCGCGCTACGCGGCCTGGCGCGCTACGCCGAGGCATCTACCCCGGCGGACATCCTGACGCGCTACGCGAAGTTCACCGCCGACGAGAAGACCGACGCCATCGCCACACTCGCCTCGCGCCCCGTTTATGCGCTCGCGCTGATCGAAGCGATGGAGAAGAAACGGATCCCGACGGGCGACCTGTCGGCGTTCCAGGCGCAGCAAATCACGCGACTGAACAACGCCCCCGTGACGAAGCGCCTCACCGCCGTCTGGGGCAGCATCCGCCCCGCCGCGAAGGACCGCCTCGTCCTTATGGAGAAGTACAAGAAGGTCGCCACGCCCGCCGACCTGAAGAAGGCGAACCTGAACAACGGCCGGGCGGTCTGGGCGAAGAACTGCGCGAGTTGCCATGTGCTGTTCGGCGAAGGCAGCAAGATCGGCCCCGAGCTGACCGGCTCGCAGCGGGCGAACCCGGAGTACATCTTGCACAAGGTTCTCGACCCCAACGCCGCCGTCCCAAAGGACAATCAGGTGACGCAGTTCGAGATGCTCAACGGCCGAGTCCTCAGCGGCCTCGTGAAGGAAGAGACGGGCAAGGTCATCGTGTTACAGACGCCGACGGAGCAGATTCGCATCGCGAAGGCCGACATCGAGAAGCGCGAGACGAAGCCGATCTCGCTGATGCCCGAGGGCATCTTCGCGACACTGAGCGACACGCAGGTCCGCGACCTTCTGGCGTACCTCGCGGGCAAGGGGCAGGTGGCGTTGCCGAAGTGAAAGAGGGCTGGTCGAGGTCCACATAGCGAGAAGCGGTTGTAGGGGTTCTCCCTTCCACCGCTCCCTCTTCTGCGTTCTTGGCTTCTTGTGGTAGCATGGAGGCGATCCCCAGATAGACGCGAGGTGACGAATGTCGAAACTATCCATCCCGAGTGTCGAGCGCCGGAACACCTACCCGACGAGCGACGGCAAGCCGATGGCCGAGACGGACACCCACCGCGACCTGATGACCGCCCTGATCGAGACGCTGAAGGCGTTCTAGCCGAGCCGATGGTGTACGCCTCGGGCAACCTGCTGCTGTGCTACGAGGAGGGCAACCGGCGCAGGCACGTCTCGCCGGACGTGTTCGTCGTGCGGGGCGTTCAGAAGCGCCCGCGTGAGAACTACCTGCTGTGGGAGGAGGGCCGCAGGCCGGGGTTCGTGGTCGAACTGACCTCGTCCAGCACGCGCGGCGAGGACACGGACACGAAGATGGCGTTGTACCGCGACGTGCTGAAGGTCCGCGAGTACTTCCTGTTCGACCCGATGGGCGACTACCTGACGCCCCCGATGCAGGGCTGGCGGCTGCGGGGCGGGGTCTACCGCCCGATCCGGGCAGTCGCGGGGAGGCTGCCGAGCCTGGCGACGGGCCTGCACCTGGAGCGCGACGGCAACGAACTGCGGCTCTGGAACCCGGCGACCGGGGCGTGGCTACCCACGCCCACCGAGCGCGCCGATCGGGCTGAGGCGGAGCTACGCCGGTTGCGCGCGCAGTACGGGTTGCCCGATGAGGGATTCTGACGTGCCCCAGAAGGCTCCCTCCGATCCCGCATCGTCCGAATGACCTGCTGACATTGTTTCCGAAATATACCGATGTACACTAATGGAGGGAAACATCTCAGCCGATGAATCTCATACCAACGGCAGTATCGTCGGAGAGAGAGGATGCAATGGCGAAGAACGACAGCAGCACGGTAACGGCTCTTACACCACAACCACCACCCACGACCCTCCTTCCTGCGGAGATCGACGCGGTCGCGCAGGACCTGGCGGCCCCCTTCGATGCGTCGGAGGTGAAGTTCAAACCACAGCACATCACCGGCAATCGGGCACTCGTCGTGCCGTTCGTCGATGCGCGCGTCATCCAGGACCGGCTCGACGAAGTGCTGGGCGTCATGGGCTGGCAGGACAGGTACAAGTGTCTGCCCGACGGCTCGGTGGTGTGTCGGCTGCGGATCCGCCTCGGGGCGGAGTGGATCACGAAGGAGGATGTCGGCGGCCAGAGCGAGCAGCCCGACGAGGGCGATCGGCGCAAGGCCGCGTTCAGCGACGCGCTGAAGCGGGCGGCGGTGAAGTTCGGCATCGGGCGCTACCTGTATCGCCTCAAACCGCAGTGGGTGGACTACGACCCGCAGAAACGCCAACTCGTCGGCACGCCGAAACTGCCCGTCGCTGCGGCGCAGGTCAACCACACGGAGAAGAGAGCGAAGGAGCAGCCCGCCGAGGCGAAGGTCGAGGAGAAGGCCACGCCGGCACCACGTGGCAAGCCGGCCAACGGGCTCGAACTGAAACAGCGCCTCACGAAGAGGGACGCCGATTTGGCCCGCGAGGGACTGTGCAAGCCCGGCGAGTTACTAAAGCATGTCACCTCCGCCGGGGTGAAGGCGGGGCACGGCGAGGACATGATCGCCTGGCAGGGTGAGGCGTTCGACCTGGCGGTGGCGGAGACGAAGACGTTCCAGGACGCGCGGAAGCCCGTGGTGAAGCAGGTGGCGTGAGGGCAACCTTCTGGTTGTAGTGTCACGCGCAGAATACGCACAATACGCAGAATTCGCTCGGCAAAGTTCAAGAATTCAATTCTGCGTATTGTGCGTATTCTGCGCGTGCGTCGAGAGATCGATTTCGACACCTCCCCACCCTTCGCCCGGCGGCGCGGTCAGGGTGATCGGCTCGTAGCGGATGGGGTGCAGGAACGTGAGCGATCGCCCGTGGAGGGCGACGAGCCGATCGCGCGCTTGCTCCGCCGGCGGACCGAAGGAAGTTCGCGCTCCGTAGGCTTCGTCGCCCCGGATCGGCCAGCCTCGGGAGGAAGCCTGGACGCGGATCTGGTGCATCCGGCCCGTGTGGGGGGTGATCTCGAGGAGGGCTTCGTCCGAGGAGGAGCGTAAGACGCGATACGCCAGGAGGGCGTGTTTCGCGCCGGGAGTCTCCGACGAGGTCACTTCACTGCGGGACTGCTCGGGGAGTTTAAGAAGGTGGTCCTCCCATGTCCCCTCGGGGGGCGGGAGATCCCCTCGCAGGGAGCGCTCGACCAAGGCCCAGTAGACCTTCGTCACCTGGCGCAGAGCGAACTGCTCGGCGAGTCGAGCGGCTGCTTTGCTACTGCGGGCGAAGAGGACGACGCCCGAGACGGGCCGATCGAGACGGTGGGGGATGCCAAGATAGACGTAACCCTTCTTGGCGTACTTCTCGCGGAGGTAGTCGCGGGCGAAGCCCTCCAACGTCAGCACCCCTCCCGGCACACCTTGCGTAAGGAGGCCCGCAGGCTTGCACAGGGCAAGGCAGTGGTTGTCCTCGTACAGGACGTGAGGGGCAGGGGGCATGGATACCTTATCGCGAGACGAGCCGGAAGCGTTACGGTAGTTGCGAAGAGGAACGAGGCACAGAGGAATATACAGCCAGAAGGGAAGAGAGTAAAACCTGGGCGTGCTTCCGCTTCGGCTTTAGTCTCTCTTCTGTCGATGTATCCCTCTGAGGTACGCCGCCTAACTATCGTGCGCGGTGCCGATGATAC